>CABMHZ010000100.1 GCA_902386115.1 uncultured archaeon
CCTGTGGCTGCACTGTTTGAAACAAGATAACCCAGTGTGACAGTACCGCCCGCTGCAACTGATGATGTACTTTTTGAAGCTATTACGGATAAAACCGGCCTGTCTTTAACGTTCAGAACAGTTGAAGACGTGCCTGATGCGGTATTTCCCCCATCATCCCCGCTTGCACGGATCGTAAAAGGCGCGGAACTGGTTCCCGTGGATGCTGCGGTTATTGTCCATGTAACCGACTGCGTGCCATCTGTTGTGAACTGCACCTGCTGCGTTGCAGTCGGAATAGTAAATAATCCGGAATTATCCGTAAGCGTTGCGGCAACATTTAATGTGCCTGAAACGGATGATGCTGTTATGGACGACGTAACGGTTATACTCTCGTCTTTCACTATTGTCGTGTCATAACTTATCGTTCCAACTGATAGTGATGCCGCCGCTGAAGCCTGTGAAACATATCCGATAAGTATCACAAGCGTTAGAATTAAAATTGCATTAGTTCTCATGGCATTCCTCCTCCGCCGCCTCCACTTGTCTTTCCACCTTCCATAGGTCCTCCTGACATCATCTTGGATTTATCATTAATAAAGAAGTTGGTTTTCAGTGTTTCAACTCTTCCGGTTCCAGTTTCTGTTATTTCAACGACTGCTGTCATTTCAGCAAAGTCGAAATCATATGAACCGCCAGGTCTGAGGTCTGCCGGCAGTTGAGACGTTGTTACTTTTATCAGCCCCTCGCCATCAACGAGAGTAACATTGACAGGAGGCGACATTGCCCATGTCATTGGAAGTGTTTCAAAGAAACCATTTGTGACATTACCTCCAAAAGACATCTTTATACTTGTCAGGTTTGCCACACCGTTTATCCTGGTTCCTGAGAAATCTTTTGCTATTATATATATGGTAATATTGTCTGTCCTGTCAAGATCGGGTTTTGGAGCAAATGTTTTTGCAATTGCTGTATTTGTTGTATCGTTGATAGTTAATGTCGGGAAAGCAAGCGGCCAGCTTTGCATATTTCCTGTTCCAATGTCCCAGGCAAATTGCTCTGACATATTGATATAAGTGATGTTCATGCCCATTCCAGGACCTCCGCCCATTATTGGAGCAATTGCATCGCCATAGCCGCTTTCATTGTTGTACATATCATAATAGACCGGTCCGGATCCAGACCATGAACTCAAATCCGTAAGGTCATTGTCGTCATCATATATTGCCTGGGTCGGGAAGTCCACCCCATTCGCAAGCCTGTCGATCATCAATATTGAATACCTGTCATCTGATGTGATATTTCCTGCAGGCATTCCCGGACCTGCAAATCCCAACGTTGGAAGATGTTGCCCTATATCCTCATCGCTAAACTTTCCTGCGTAAAATATTTGTGAATCTGCGGTGCCCTCCGGGATAGGGAATACTCGTGTCACGCTTCCGTTCAGGAGAATTATCCTTCCGCCATATTCGGGTACGCTGGCAACGTAGTAATTATTCAACTCAGGTATCAACTGACCTATCCGATAAATATTTGAGCCTCCGCCGGTCTGGTTGAAAACAAGTACCCTGTTCATCGTTTCAAGCCTGCCCATGTTAACAAGGTCAACTGAAGTTGGCGCGACATCATTGTAGCCGTATATGAGATAGTCATTGCCATTGAAAGTGACGCTATTTACTGATCCTCTCATACTTTCGGCTTCTCCGTTACTATTATTGCCATCCATAAGAACACCTAAAGCATCTATACCTGCAATCAGGACAGGCTGGTTCAACCTCAACTGGACGAGATTGGCAGTCTCATTTATATCGACGACCTGGAAATCAAGACCTCCAATCCACCAATTGTCTCCTGGATAAAATGTTTGATCTTGCGGCTGATTCCATGGCTGCTGTGGATCTGGCATTGTCCAAGGCCAACCCCTGTAAGACATAAGTATTCTGGTAGATGATGTTCCTGCAATAGAGGTCACATTGAATCTCCACATACCTCCATAGATAGCATTGTCGCCACTATTGAGATTTATTAAAGTATTGCTGTTATTTTTAGTAGTGACGGTATATGTCACAACACTCTTGGCGTTGCTTGAATTGATCATATCTCCATGTCCCGGATTCAATGTAGCGCCGTTATCCGTGGAATAATTGAAGCTTCTTGTAGTAGCATTGTACCACCAATTGTTAAATGGATATTCAAGTTGATATTTCTGACCATCATTCCACCAGAAACCTATACCTCGCCTGAAGTCAATTTCATCGCCATAAGAGAGAAGCATGTTGTTTCCAGGTATTCTATCAACTGTATTATCGTCCTTTAACTTGATCAGATCAATACTTCCCGGCACTCCAAGTGCTCCGGATACCATGAAGTTCCTCAATTCGAACCTCGGAAGTTCCCAGAAATTCTCACTATCAGCAACAGCATAGCTGTTCCCTATGGTTGCGTTATATTGTATCATCCATGAACCAGTCGGGATAAATACTTCAGTTGTATTTATTGAGATAATCGCCAGTCCGTTCGGATCTGTTGTGGCATTGACCCCTGTAAGTGTAGTCACATCCTTACTTTCATCTATAAGGGAATCTATCGCTACTTTACTGCCTGCTATGACACCTCCGCCGGGATTTGAGACAAGGAATGGTATCTTAACTATTGTACCATTCGCAAAGGTGCCCAGATTCATGCCGCCCCAGCCCTGCTTGTAGGTCGTGAACTGAAGCTGATAAGTTCCTGACTGGTATTTATTACTCACCAGATATGTTGGCTTTCCGCCGAATCCAACCGGACCGCCTGCACTTGCATCCACATAATGTCCGGTTGAGAAATTACTACCATTGCCGACATATACGGTATCATATACTCCTGACGTGGCATTGTCTGTCATTAGAATATTATATCTGTCATTCCAGTACTGGTTATCTCCATCAAGGTCTATGCCTCTAAATTCATCATCCCACATTTGACCGAGCAGGAATTTACCGGATTTGCTGCTTTGCATAACCGTACTATCAAGAATCAGTCCGTTCTTCAACGCATTTATCCCTTCAAGGCTAACAGTCCCATCATCAGCGATCGATGTGATCCTCCATGAACGTCCTGTATAATCTGTGAAATTATCCCCTGCCGAAGCATTGAAAACGTCTGTCGTGGCTCTATTTGAAAGATTATAATCTTGTGGAACTCCATTATGATGTTCGTACTCAATATATACTGTTCTTTGGACCGTATCAACAACGACCATGGCAAAGTAAGGAACCAGGGTGTGATTCCATACATCCACGATCTGATTATCCGGGCTTCCCTGTATGATAGTTACCGCATCACTTGGAGTATTACTGACAATTATCCCGCTGACTTTACCTGCTGTGACATTGCCCAGGCTTGAATTGGCAAATTTGTTCCTGACAGATGTCACATCTGTTGAGGCATTGAAAGATGTTTTATTTGTATAATACGTTCCGGCATTTATGCTAACCCAATTCAGTTCCGGCATATACACCCCTGCCAGAGCCATGCGGAACCAGAAATCGGTATATACTTCATTGCTTGCGTTGTCTGTGACTTTGAGTTTCATCACATACCCGCCCTGACCCCAGCCTGTTGTATTGATGGAAATATTCATCCTGTTATCCACACCGCTGAGTTTTTCCGTTGTGGTAATAGATGCCATTTCTGTCCTGTTGCGGTATGAAGTCATGTACATACCTTCCTGCATTACTTTCTCAACACTAACGCTTGTAATGTTATGTGATGATGAACCTCCTCTCATAGCGTCTGATGCCACAACCGTGACATTTATGAAGCCTGTTGTGGAAAATTCATATACGTTATTCGTTTCAACCCATGTAACAAATGATCTCAGGTTGACCCATGCATTTGCGACCTCAGTAGAGTTCCCATCTGTTGCTTCAAATATGAATTCAAAATTCCCTCCCCGGTTGATACCCGGATAGTCATAATATCCAGTTCCGTTTATATAACCAACAACGGTGTCCGGCTCGGCATAAACAGTTGGAGGTCCCATCATTTCCATATCGCCCATTGAAACGATCCTTTTCAATGTGACACTTACGTTCTTCCTATTGAAATTGCTGTCAAATGCATTCAAAGTGAAGTTTATTGACTGGTTCAGCCCATTGTCAAATGATGTGGAATAGGCAAAAAAGATGAAATTGCTGACCTCGAACCATCCGTTGCCATAATCAGTCACACCATCCTGCGTGGTCATCTTGACCCTGACAGTATAGAATCCGGATTTCAGATTCTTATTTGTATTTATAATTTTCAGTGTCGCTTCACCATTTGAATCTGTTGTAGTGGATTGGGATGAATTGATACCATATGGTATATTCTCTCCTGTCATGCCATAATTTAATGATGATATTTCTATTGAGGCGCTTGAAACATTGTTCCCGCTTAAGTCCTTTACTTTAACGTACAGTGAGATATTATCGCCGGAACCGAACGCCTTGAACATCCCTGTACCGGAATCCAATTGTGGTTTCACATATATTTCATATAATTTCTCATCAAACCAGCCATCACCGATAACTTTCTTGGGTGAACCGCCTATTGTTGCATTTACCCAGAACTTGACATTATGGAAGCCAAGATGAGAATCATTTGCAGTGAACTTCAATACTTTGATGGTTTCTGAAACTCCTGGACCGTACTGTACCTGGATATCTTCAAGTGATATATTTTGCATATCCCCGGTGACGATATCATTTGCGCCTTCACTCCAAACCTCGACAAGACCTGCTTCATGGATATTCTCTGAAGTCAGTCTCTCGCCCGTAGAAGGATTAAAAGCCATTATATTAAGTCTTACGAAACCACCGGGCGATACTTTCGGATTAAACCAGCCGTTCTTGTTCACGGGTTCGCCGTGAACGAACATATCCTGAACCGATATAGTTGTGCTTGCTTTCACCCAGCCTGAGATATTTGCCTGCACGACCACATTGTAAATACCATTTGTTGAGGGCGCAGTGAAATTCACAATAGTAAAGTTATTTCCCAGCATCATCTTAATATCAGACTGGACATCAGCCGGCACATTCAAATAGGAAAAGAAAGTTGTCTGGTTCATAACATTCCATGAAGGAGTGACATCTGTTCCTGAACTGTCTGTAATATTTACCCTGAAGTTGCTCGCAGCGAGTTCCATCATATCCTCAATATTCAGCGTCTCGCCATCCGACAGGTTTGTCCCTGCAAGTATCAGGAATGCTTCCATCCCGGGCGCAAAACCATCATTGTCCTTTCTCTCTTTTGATACGGGTTTCAGGAAAAGGTTAAAGGATTTGATATTGTAACTTGTAAATGCTTTTTGTGTCTGGGAATTATTGACAGAAGTGAATTCTACATTATATGTGGTTTCTTCTTCTGTTGAAGGGATAATATACTGGTAAGTGTAGGCACTGATATTACTGTCATATGAAAGGCTCTCTGAAAGTATGAACGAAGTGTTCGTCTGGCTTCGGATATTGGCGGTCACAGTTGCCGTTGTTACCGGTAATCCGGTCGAAACATCTTTGAGATAAAGAGCGCCAAACAGTGTTTCCCCTCTTGAAAAAGTATGCTTTGGTTTATTGTCTTCAGAAAGAATATCTGAAAATATTGTATTTGTATTTACTGCAAATGACAAATGTCCGATATTGCCTGCTATCAAATGATAAATCCCGGATCCCTCCTCTATTGTAATGGAGGTCGTATTTATTCCGTCGGAACCTGTGCCAAGAGTCCTGTTGCTTACAGCAGTGCCGTCGTTCTTGATATATTCCATCAGGATATCTTTGCTGAGAGGATGATCTGTTGAATTTAGTACGAGGAATGTAACATTTCTGGTCTCACCGCCGGTAAAAACAGGAGCTACCGGTCGCGCCAGCACTATCTCGGTATCGTTTTGTATGTATATTATTGTGTATGTGGTTGTATTTAGTTTGACCTTTGATCCCTCGACAAGATTTCCTACTACACTAATACCATAATTGTCTGATGACAGGTTCATATCATTATCATCGTCCATGTAAGCCACGTCGTCATTCGATACAAGGAAATAGTATGTTATGTTATCGAAAACTACGCTACCTCCGGTTTTGCCGGTACTTAATGGACCTGTTATGCCAGGACTTCCCGATAATGGAACCACAAGTACAGTGCCCTGTGAAAAGAATATTTTGATGGTACTTGGATCGGTAGCCCCCGGTACGGTCATATTCAGATAACGAGAATTTGCTCCGGATCCTACATCCGTGGCAGCCACTGAATAATCACCTGAAGAAGCCGGGGCTTCTATTGTTGTTGAAAATACGCCGGAAGAAGCATAGATAAGTTGATACCTTATTCGATTTGCTGATCCTGAGAACTCGTTGCCGCGTTCCCAGATCGTTATCTCAACGCCTCCCGATGCATTACCATCAAGGATCGCTCCTGACACGCTTATTGTTTCATTTGCAGCATAATATTTTGAATTTATACCGAAATTCTGTATTGATGTTGCCGTTGCCAGCGGATTCATGAAAATGAAAAACATCAGCGCTGTAATAATAATCGGAAAGATGTTCTTTGTCCTGACATTCAATTTTGATACATTAACGTATTGCATAGCCCCAAATCACCCTATAAAAACGTTTTTTAACTTTTTAACAACCTTCTGTTTATACATCAACACATATAAATCTTATGATTGTAATGATTATGATGACATCTTTAGGAGCGACGTTTATCAGGAGCGCAATATTTTGATTAAAATTTATATGCACCGATCGGGATTTGAACCCGAGTTATTAGCTTGGAAGGCTAAAGTCATAGCCACTAGACCATCGGTGCTTGACTGGCACTTACAGCACTTTTTACCTTAAAAACCTTATGCATTACCCATTACTTCCGGTTTGCCCAGTTCCCAACAAGCAATCCCCGAAATACTGAATCAAAGAAAAACTCTTAAATACCTTGGATTATGCTATTCATAGCACGAAGGAGACATGACAGAGGAAAACGCAGCGCCAGTAGCACAGGAACAAAAAGAGCAGCCAATCGCCGCCCAGCCCAATGGCAGGCGGGCTTTCTGCATGGCTCTTCCACCCACGGGTGGAAAACCGCTGAAATTGACCGGCGACAATCCGCACGATTTCATCCAGTTCCTGAGCGAATCATCCATATCATGGTTAAATTTCCCGGTCAAAGACATCAAGAAAGATGCGGACATTATCGCAACGTCTCTTGGCTTCAGTTCCACTCTGGTACCCACACTGCTGTCCAGTTACCTGTCAGCATATGAAGACAGGGATACGGAAATCGGATTGATGCTTCCCGCCGTTGCAGTGAAGAAATTTGATGTCCTCATCAGCCCGATATTGATACTCATAAGAAAAGACCTTATTCTCACCATACACGAAGATAATGTCACCCGCCTGGTGAGGCTTTCCAGATACGCCGACGCTTTCATGAGAAAGATCAAACCAAATCTCATACCTGAAGACAAAATAACCATCATCCTGACAAGAATTATAGATGAGAATATCAACAGGAATTTTGACCATTTGCGTGAGATAGAGGCGCAGGGAGATGAATTGAGCAAGATCCTGACCGATACTTCAACTCCGAGAGGTTTGATCGGTCCGGAGATATATAACATGAAACATGCCCTTATCAGTTATATGGATACACTGTGGGCTACTCTTGATGTGGTGAATTCACTGCGCCACGGCGATGCAGAATTGATAAGCGACAGCCCGAAATTGCTTGCGCGCGTGGGCATTCTCTCGGATGATGTCAACCGGCATATTGCGCTTAGCGAGCACATGTCAGATGTGCTGGCTTCTGGTCTTGAAGTGCTCCAGAGCATATACAACAACCAGCTCCAGATACTGAACAACAGGCTGGCTCTTGTAATGACCTGGCTCACAATACTTGGCACTGCAGTTCTTGTACCAAACACCCTCGCAACCGTATTCAGTAATCCGGCTTTTGATATGGGACCGAAAGATAAATGGTGGTATTCAATTCTCCTTGTCGGATCAACCATACTCTCGACATGGGCTGCCTACTGGTGGATAAAGAGGAAAGGGCTTCTCCCCTTTAGAGTGGATTGATCATTTTTTGAAGTAATCCCTTGTCTGCCACAATATCAGCAATAATAATACAACTATGACAAGGACTATGAACCCCGTCCATATGGGTCCTTCCATCCATCCTCCCCTTTCAGTCTCCTTTACCGTGGGTCTGACTGTTGTCTTCCCGGAAGGCGCCGGAGTGGCTGGTGTGGTTACTAATGGTGTAACTATGGCTTTTATTCCGGTAAGGTCTCCCACTGCAATCTTGACCGTTCCCGAGATATCGATGGCAGCATAGGCGAATTTCCTGCCATCGCGGCTGAATGACGGACTTTGCTGTTTATAATCGCCATTGATAAACAGTCTCATGTTCGACCCGTCCTGATCTATCGCGAAGAGCCTTTCTCCCGACGATGTGACATTTTCATATGAAACAAACACAATCGTGCCGTCAGGTCCCCAGTCCTGATAGTTTGGTTTGATGGCGTCAAATGTGAGTTGTCTCCTTGCAGTTCCTGCAATATCCACGATAAAAAGTTGTTCTATATTTTTTTCGGAAGGATATGATACGTATACTATATTTTGTCCATCAGGGCTGAATACAGGACTCCACTGCCTGAATGAATCGTTAAAGACCTGTACCTTTCCGGTCCCGTCTGAATTTACTTTGTATATCTTCGGGTCTTCTTTCCCATCAAGGGATGTGTAAATAAGTGATTTTCCGTCAGGGCTCCACGAAGGTGCAGCCCAAGCCGGCGGTTTGTCAAAACCGGGGTTTCCCTGCCTTGTATTGTCAGGAATAAGCTGAATGTTCCCCGTTCCGTCCGGGTCTACTACGAATATCTTCTCCAGTCCGTCTTTTCCGTAAGAGACGTAAGCGATCCTATCCGGTCCCCATGCAAGTTCCCATTTCTTATTTGGATCTCCTGTCAGCTTTTTTTCGCCTGTGCCGTCAGTGTTGATCACATATACCTGCTGGGTGTGGTTTTCATCGTATGCTATATACGCCAATTTCGTTCCGTCAGGACTTAATACCACGTCCCACAGGTTTGTTTCAGCTATATCGAGTTTCGTTATATTCTCAACAGCGATCGCGTTCGCCCCAGTGACCAGTACCAGTAATATAAGAATGCCGATACCAGCCGAAGTTATTTTGCTCATCGGATAAGAGTTGTAAGCGAACCTTATTAAATGTTACGCACTAATTTTACGAAGTAACAAGCCCTATAGCTTTATTCGTTTTCATTATCGAGCGCATCCCGTCTTTTTCAATCTCCAGCAGAGCCCGTATCGCATCCACGTTCTCTGGAACAACATCTGATTCCTGGTGTATCGCCTGGAAAAAATACAGTTCTCCCTTGTTAATAGCAATGGAGTCCTTCCACACTACGTTCTCCCACATATCGCCCCTGGGTCTTCCAAGGTCCCTGGCTAATTCCATGACTTGCGCGGTGGATTTTATCCTGTCCTTGCTGCTCACTAATCTTATGCGCGGTCTTTTGCCTAAAGCCGTAATCACGTCGTCTTCAGAGCACTTCTTTTTAAGTTCAATGTTCAGCGCGTGAAGGTGCATGAGAGTAGTGGATGTTTTCACAGCCATAGTTGTGATGTCGATGTCCGTGAGAATGGAATTCACATCAGGTCCATGGTGAGATGGCAGCTTGACAGGGTCGGGGATAAGCGCGTTTATCGGTCCAGTCTTTATGTCACCCGGATCCGCCGCCCGTCTCATCAGGGTCGCACGCGCTTTCTTAATGCCGTATTCCGAGTCAAGAGCATAAAGAACTCTCACAAGGCCGGTCGTATTACATGAAACCACCCTGGCAAACTGCCTGCCCAGAGCCTTATTGTAATTGGCTTCCGAATTGAAGGAAAATCCCGTCAGTTCATGCTTTTCCCCGCCCTGCCATATGGCTTTTACGCCGTGTTTTTCGTATAACTTCTTGTATTCTTCTCCTGTATCACCGGGTGTGGCATCTATAACGATGTCAGCATTTTCCAGCAGGTCTTCAAGCGTTCCGCTGACCTCTATTTTCGATTTTTTAAAATCATCAAGATTCTCTTTTGATGCTGCATAGAGCGCATAACCCTTCTCAAGCGCTATTCGCGCTTCAAAACCTGGGCGGGTCTTAACGACTCCCGCAACTTCCATATCGTCCTGCGCTGCTACCGCATCTGCCACGCGTTTTCCTATCGTTCCATAGCCGTTTATCGCAACTTTCGCTGTCATTTTTTCTCCCGTCGAATTATTTAACTCTCTATTATAGCTTCCTGTTTTGTCAGGTTAACGTCTTTTATCCTGCCCTGAACCGTTTTTTCTTCTCCAAGCATCCCGTAAAGCCTGACCGAATCCCCATCGACTTTTATACGCACTACATCTTTCATGATATTTTTGCCTTTAAAGATAATTTTTAATTCGCACATGGCTCTTAAAATGGTCTTTTTGATATTAAGATTTATCTTACCGTGCAACTATTATGGGTTGGAGACGTTGATATTACTGAACTGAAGGGACTGATAATACCGGATTATACAGTAATGGAGGAGCACTCTATCGTTGTTGACGGGGACGTTCTCGTAGGTAACTATTCTGAGCTTGGTTTCGGTCTGATAGGCAACAGTGTGGTGGCAGGGGAGCACGTGAAAATAAACGGGAACATACTTTCCGAGAAAGATGTAAGGATAGATCTCTGGTCAGAGATATCAGGCGATGTCAGGACAAAAACAGATGCCTATCTGGGCGAATTCGTAAATATCAAAGGAAAGCTCCATGCTGCTGGCAGTCTTGATGTGGGGAACAATGTAAAAATAGACGGGGGATACGAGGTGAAAGGCTGGATAATCGTGAGAAATCCTCTTCCTGTCCTGATGTTCATTTTCTTTTATCTGATGGCGCTTTTGCAGATGGGGAAGCAAGAGGAAGTTGAAAAAGCGCTTGATGAGCTTTTTTCAGATGATACGCCTGCTATCAGGGTGATGTCCATTCCCAACAGGACAAGGATGGATCTTGAAACGATAAAAACCTTATCGCACACAGTGGTCGGAAACCACTGCCGCCTGCTCGGTAATATTCGCGCCCGTTCATTGTCGATGGGGAACCATGTCACGCTTTTCGGCAGCATCCGCACCAGGGGTGATATTACAACCGGCTCATGGTGTACCATACACGGAAATCTTGACTCCAGCCAAAAAGTGAATGTGGGCAGGAACTGCCGGATTCTCGGCAAAATCACTGCTGACTCTATAATAATGCATGAAACCGCAAGAGCGGATGGAAATCTAATAGCTGCGAACGGAGTAACCTTAGAACATGATGACCTTGAAGGACTGGGGGAATCTGACAAAAAAGTGTTCTATGGATTTATTATGCTTGAGGATTTGTCGGTCTAGTAAACAGTCACACTTTTCACACCTTTTATACTAGTAAGGGCTTTCACCAGACCCCCGCTCACCCTGCCTTCTATTATGATGGTAAGAGTGGGATTTTCCGTCAGGTACGGGTCGTCAGAAACCGCCTGTCTTATGATGTTCCCGTGTTCTGCGACAGCAGTGGCAACAGCCCCAAGAAGCCCTTTTCGCGCCGCATCGTCCGGAGTGATTATCATAACTCCAAGATCGAGATACTGTGCCACGTCCCTGAGAAAAGGTATGGTGCGTACGTTGTTAAAAATATGCCTGAGCGTTGTATCCTTCAGGATTGCATCGCATGTCGCATCGATAACCCTCCTGTCCACACCGATCTCATTGGCTATCTGTGTGTGGGCGATCTCAATGTTGCCTGAGACTACTCGACCCTGCTCGTTTATCTGGAAGCCTCTCTCTAACAGCAGCCTTATTACCTTCTCCTGCGCAGGGTGGTTTTTGAATTTTTCCTGTATTACACTCCACATCTGTATCTAATTTGTCGCCAATATACTAATGCTTATCTTTGACCCCGGTTTTTCACCTCAGATAGGTATAAATCCAATGAGAGAATAAAGTTGATTATTGTATTATGATACTCATAATTATGATGAGTTAATGAGTAAATGAACAAGCGAAAGGGATCAAAAATGGAAAAAGACAATATTTACTCTTCTTACTGGTTCACCCGTTTGCAGGGGACGCTCTGTTTACTGGTGTTTCTGACATGGGGGCTCGGGGATGTCATAACCAGTTTATATATGATAGAACAACAGGGGCTCATGCAGGAAGGGAACCAGATAGTGCGGCTCGTAATTACTTATTATGGCGCTTCCGGCTTTATCATGCTTAAGCTCTGGTTTACCCTGCTGGTCATTTTTGTCCCTTTTTTAGTTCAGGGGAAGGAGCAGTCTTACTGGATGATCAATGGTTATCTTGTTTCATTTATCATAGGGGGAACGCTGGCTACAATCCTGAATATGCAGGCAGCACATAATGAACCGCTCCTCCTTATGCCACAGCAGGTCATACTTGTCTATATAAGTTCGATCCTGATACTGACAAATGTAGGAGAATTTATTGATAAAATAACACACCCAATGACCAGAAGCTTTCTTGATTGCGCATTAAATGATATCAGATTCGTTCTGGGTTATAGCAATACAAATGAACAAAAGCGCCATCCAGAGCACGCATAAGATCTTTAAAAAACCTTTGGCAAGGAAATGGCTATTATTGCTATTAATGCAAGCCACCATAATATTGTCTTTTCAAATATCAAACGCATATGCAACATTTTACTTCTCATCTCAATCATTTATCCTACTAATGTACATTTTATTTAATAATATATAAATTTATCTGAACATTTACTTCCTCATTATATTTATTCAAATGAGTTAATTGCATGAGAAAAGTATAAGAACGGCACTTGAATGTTAGTCTTAAAGATGTGATTTATGGAAGTCAAAGTTTTAAGGAGTCCGGACAGGAAAAAGACAATTCAGGGTAAGATCGTTGGAGATACTATAGTAATATATC
>CABMHZ010000101.1 GCA_902386115.1 uncultured archaeon
CCGATATACTGCACTGCGGGCATGTCCACACGGTCGGAGTATCGCGGTATAAGGACGTGCTGACCATAAACAGCGGCACATGGCAGAGCCAGACCGAGTTCCAGAAAAGGATGAACCTCCAGCCCGTGCCTGCAAGAGCTACTTTAGTTGACCTTTCCACCCTGGAGTACAAAATAGTGCCGTTTGATTGATATGCTCACGAATACCTATATCCACATCCCGAATATTGGCACAACGACCGAGCGGAGGATCTGGGATTGCGGTATAAAATGCTGGGAAGATTACGTGGAAAACCACAATATGATAAAGCTTCCAAGGACAAAAAAACGGCTGCTGCTTTCGGGAGTTGAGGAATCCATAGAGCAGTTGTCTTCAGGGAACCACAAATATTTCGCAAGGAGGCTTCCGATGAACATGCAGTGGAGGGCTTACCGGCATTTCAAAGAAAAAACAGCGTATGTCGATATTGAGACAACAGGTCTCTCATGCCAGAACGACCGTATAACCATGATAGGGATTTACAACGGGAATGAGACGAAAACATTTGTAAGAGGGATAGATCTTGATAAAGCGCCGGCTGAGCTTGGAAAGTATAAACAGATAATCACGTTCAACGGAGCTCGCTTTGACCTCCCTTTTATCGAATATGAGTTCCCCGGAACCTTTGACCAGATCCATATCGATCTGATGTATCCCCTGAAAAAAATAGGATACAGTGGGGGTCTTAAGAAGATCGAATCCATGCTCGGATTGAGAAGGAGCGATGAAACGGCAGGGATAACAGGGCTTGATGCGGTAAGGTTATGGAAAAGGTACGAGCGCGGGAACAGTGAAGCGCTTGAAACACTTATCAAGTATAACACCGAGGATGTTGTAAACCTTGAAAAAATAATCCGGATAACGCATCCATGGATGATAGAGCGGGAACTGAAGGTCTCTAAAAAATCATAGATAAGCGTACAGCAGATTTAAATTGTGTAAATCCACAATGAAATACACAACATTGAGCATGAGTATTACAAGCGTGATATTCAGGCTTGAGATGATAGCCAGAGAATTCATCCAGCCGTTCGTATCATGCATGAGGGAATCCAGGTGTTTCAATGTGAGTTTTATTATATATCCAAACAATATCACAGCCGCGATCTTCAAACCCGAAGGCACTAAAATTCCCAGCGCTTCAAAAAGGCGCGCTGTTTTAACGTTTGCTTCATAGAGATTAAAATACTTGATCCCGAGATAGGTGCTGACCACGTCAAGAATGATCAACAGGACGAGAAGATAAAAGCTGTATTTTATGAAATTCTTATGAAAATTTTTCGTTTTTAACATTTTTTTAACCAGCCGGGAAAACTGTCTATGTAGATAATGGCTGGGTGTATATTTAAATCTTTCTAAACTATTTGTAACTGTTCATTATCACAATCATCATCAATGAGCAACCATACAGTTTTGAGGCGGCAGTAGATGGAGTCTTTTGAGATTTTAACTGAAGCATCTCATTTTTCAAAAGTAATAGGTACATCGTTGTTTTTAATTTCAGGCATCGGAATTTGCTTTAATTTTTATTATGCGTCTCTCTTACCAGAAAAAGTAATTAGCGGGATGTATTACCTTCTTTCGTTAGGCTTTATTGGCATGGCATATTTTTCTATGATCTCTAGGAATAATCCGCATATATCAAGCTGTAACTCTGCATGCTTTACGTAATATCCAAAAAAATAATGTATAATTAACAATTATTAGCTCTATAAAACTGTTTCATGACCTTTTATAGACATTAAAACACCGCAAAGGGCGCAAAGTACGCAAAGAACGATTTTTCTTAACCTTTGCGATCTTTGCGTTCTCTGCGGTGAGTTATTTGGAATGAAGATACTACTACATATTTACGTAATATGAAAAATCCACAATTTCCACATGCTATGGAATGATGCACATTAAATATTACGTAAATTTGGCGGAGTTAAGGATTAAGTTCATGTCTTTTGTTTAAAACTAATATTTGAAGACGCGGGATTTGTTCAATTTCCATTAATGTTTAAAATTAGTTTTATGGATTCGCTTAGCTTCTTTGAACATCTCTATCTGTTCTTTGGTGGCTTTTGGATTCTTTTTATCTTCCCAGAACTGTTTAGCATCATCGCCTTCCAGAATCAATCCTAATTCTATGGGTTTTGCCATTTTTCTGTCCTCACAATATGATATTTTGATAATATGATATTTTAGTATCATAAAACTATCCACTCAAATAAAATAAAGCTTAATATAATAAAAAGACCAATGTAAGCTCAACGAAGATTAAGATAAAAATTTTAGGGTACTTTCTTATACGTGTAAAAAGTATTATAGTAAAACGTGATAGATAAAACCATAGCAGGATTGAAAGTGGGAGACCGTCAACCTGTTCGAGTAATGGGAGTAATAAACCTCAGCAAGGAATCATTTTATTCTGGTTCTGTGGTTCATGCGGATTCGGTTCTTGATGCAGCGCTCAAAATGATAAACGAAGGCGCAGACCTCATCGATGTTGGCGCGCGCTCCACATGGCCTCTTGCGCAGAAAATATCAAAAGATGAGGAGCGATCGCGCCTCATCCCCGCGATAAGACAGCTCCGGGATATTTCAGTGCCTGTTTCAGTTGATACCATGTTCTCTGATATTGCAGGTGAGGCGATGGAAGCAGGTGCGGATATTATCAATGACGTAAGCGGATTTACGGCAGACGAAAGAATGGCTGACGTGGTAAAAGAACACGGCTGCCCTGTTATATTGATGGCAAGCAATAACGTTCCCGGCGACCCGGTCGGAATGGATGCAGTTATGTCATCCCTTGAAAGGATAATATCGCTGGCACAGGAAAGGGGAATTGACCCGGGCAAGATTATCATAGACCCGGCTATCGGAAAATGGACGAAAGATAAGCTTCCCGTATATGATTACGAGACCATAGACACTCTCGGCAGGCTTCGCATATTCGGGAAACCCATCCTTGCTGCGATATCAAGGAAATCCTTTATCGGCGAGACGCTCGGGAAACCTGCGGGGGAGAGGCTTTATGGAAGCCTTGCAGCCACGGCGATAGCAGTGCGAAACGGCGCGCACATAATACGCACACATGATGTTGCGCCTACCGTGGATGTAGTCAGGGTGGCACAGCGCGCAAGAGCAAGGATACCGGTGGTCGGATCAGGCGAAGTTGAAGCTGAACTGCTTGGCATAAAGGTGGAAGAGGACAGCGCAAGAGCGATGAGATCGATAGGCGTGACCCCGCAAGGTTGCCAGGTAATGAAAAAAAAGACGGTGCTGTACAACATCCTGCTGAAGAACGTCACGACCACGGAAGCCCTGATAATAAAACAGGAGATGCTTGCGCGCGGAGGGGATGCGGCTCTGCCGCGTGAGGCTGTATCCCATGAAGCGGAAAACGTTGACCTGATCATCACAGGAACCAGCCTCCAGATAGAACGGCTGATCAGGAAAATAAAAAACCAGGTGAGAGGACTGCCAGAGGTCGCCTCTCTGCTTTCTGATTTGATCAAAAAGAACAACGATGCTTTTTACAGGTACTCATGATAGTCTCAAAACAGAAGGAATTCAGGGATATCCTGAAAACCGTAAAAGAGAAGAATATTTTCATTATCGGCTGCGGGAAATGCGCTAAAAAGCAGCACCTGGGAGGCGAACCCGAAGTTCTGGAGATGAAAAAGAAACTCAAGGTCTCAGGGAAAAAAGTGATCGGGTGGACAGTCCTCAGTTCGGCGTGCAATATCGGCTCATGGGATGAAGTGCTTTCACAGAATCCTGCAGTTGGAAAAGCAGAAGCCCTTCTTATTATGTCCTGCGGCGGAGGGGTTTCCATAATCTCAAGTGTGGCTCCCCAGTCGGCATATCCTGCGCTTGATACGTTATCACTGGGAGGCGTATGCAGGGACTCAGTCGTTATGGAGCAGTGCAATATGTGTGGTGAATGCGATATACAGTTTTTTGCGGGTATATGCCCCATCGGGCAGTGCCCCAAAGGCATGCGCAACGGTCCGTGCGGCGGCGCAATGGAAGGAAAATGCGAGGTTGATGAGAGAAATTGTGTATGGGAAGAAATCCATAAAAGGCTTGAGTCGCTCGGAAGACTCCAGCTTATTGAGGAGATCCGTGAACCTAAAGACCACTCAAAAAGGAGGCGCAGGGATTGAGCTTCAGGGAAAAACTCACTTCAGGGAAATTCACCGTAACTGCCGAAATAAGTCCTCCGAAAGGGACTGATATCACCGGGATGATGAAGGAAGCAGGGATGATAAAAGACGTGGTGGATGCGGTCTGTGTAACTGATAACCAGCGCGCCTTAATGAGGATGAATCCTCTTGCAGCATGCAGTGCCCTTTCACATGAAGGTTTTGAGACTATAATGCACATGACCTGCAGGGACAGGAACAGGCTTGCTCTCCAGTCCGACCTTCTTGGCGCTGCAAACCTTGGAATAAAGAACGTACTTGTGATGTCGGGCGACTATCCCACAAAAGGCGACCATGCGGGAGCAATGCCAGTATATGATCTTGATCCGGTGCAGCTTCTGGGCATGATATCACGCCTCAATAGCGGATTTGACCTTTCAGGCAACAGTCTTCTGGGAAAGACAGATTTTTTTGCGGGCGCGGTCTCTAACACGGAACTGACCGAAGCCGCTTTTATTAAGCTTGGAAAAAAAGTAAAAGCAGGCGCGAGGTTCATAATTACACAGGCAGTATTCGATGCCGGGAAATTCTCGGGGTTCATGGATAAATTCCAGAGCGCGGGCGGGAAGCAAATACGAGTAATAGCGGGCATTATTCCTCTCAGGTCTGAAAAAAACGCGCAGTTCCTCAACAGCAACATTGCGGGCGTAAAGGTGCCTGATGGTGTCATCAGGAGGTTGAAGTCAGCAAGCTCGCCAGGCGACGCGGGGATAGAAATGGCAGCGGATCTGATAAAAGAGCTGCGCGGGGTTTGCGATGGCGTGCATATCATGCCTGTGGGAACGCACGAAAATACAAGAAAGTTACTTGAAATGGCGGGAATATGACAACACAGGCAGAGCATGCAAGGAATGGAAAATCCACGGCTCAAATGGAAGAAGTTGCAAGGAACGAAGGCATCGACCTTCCTTCCCTTCTCCAAAACATAGCGCAGGGGAGTGCTGTTATTATGTGCCGGGATGGAAAGTCCGTTGGCATAGGTAAAGGACTCAAAACAAAAGTCAACGTCAATATAGGCACCTCCTCCCTGAAGATCGATCCTGAGGAAGAAGTAAGAAAAGCCATACTAGCGGAGAAATACGGGGCAGACACGCTTACCGACCTTTCCATGGGCGGGAACATCACCGCGATACGCAAAAAGATTTTTGAGAATACCACGATCCCCATGACCACAGTCCCGATCTACCAGACAGCAGCAGAGACAGGACTTCAGTCCATGACCGAAGAAGATATAATCAGGGACCTTACCCGCCAGGCAGAGGAAGGCATCAGCTCATTTGTGCTGCACTGCACTGATAGCGCCACCCAGGGCATGCTAAAAGACAGGGAAAGGATAATGGGGGTGGTATCCAAGGGCGGTTCCATCACCTGCGCCTACATGACCATCAACAGATGTGAGAATCCTTTCGTTGAGAATTTTGATGAGATACTCCGGCTCATGAAAAAACACGATATCGTTCTGTCACTGGGGAACACAATGAGAAGCGGCTGTATTCACGACGAAAGGGACAGGGCGCAGCTTGAGGAAATAAGAAAGAACGTGGAGTTTGCAAAGAGGGCAAGTGAGGATGGCGTGCAGGTGATAATCGAAGGAACAGGCGGGCATGTGAGGGCGGACAGGATTGCTGAATATGTCAGGTTCCATAAGCAATGTTCCCAATTCCCGCTTTTCGTGGCAGGACCTCTTCCTACTGACGTGGCAGTTGGATATGACCATATAGCCGGGGCTATAGGAGCAAGCATTGCAAGCGGGGCTGGCGCTGATTACCTGTGTTACATCACACCCTCAGAGCATCTGGGTCTTCCGGGTCCGGAACAGGTGAGGGAGGGTCTTCTTGCCTTCAGGATAGCGGCGCATATAGGTGATTCCATGAAATACGGGCTGGACGGGAGGGACAGGGAGCTTGCGGCGAAGAGGGCGCAGCTTGACTGGGAAGGGCAGATGGGGTTTGCAATCGATAGCGAGAGAGCCAGGAAACTTGCGCCGCAGGAAGGACCTTGCACTATGTGCGGGGATTTCTGTGCGATAAAGATAATGAAAGAGTTGGGTAGTATTGATATCACCGCAAAGAACGCAAAGGACGCAAAGAATGGATGAGAATGAGTTATCAAATAAGATAGTTGGGGCTGCGATAGAAGTCCATCGGACGCTGGGGCCCGGTTTGCTGGAGTCAACCTATGAGGAATGCCTTTGCCATGAATTATCTTTGGAACAAATTCCTTTCGAAAGACAAGCCTCGCTACCGGTTGTTTATAAGGGAAATCGACTGGATTGCGGTTATCGCGTCGATATTATCGTGGACAAAAAGGTAATCCTTGAATTGAAATCTGTGGCTGATGTACAACCAATACACAAAGCCCAGTTGCTAACTTATTTGAAGTTGTCTGGGTTGAAATTGGGTCTGTTGTTGAATTTTAATGTCGTGTTAATGAAGGATGGGATTAACAGATTTGTAAGAGGCTTATAAAATTATCGCAGAGAAAGCATTAAAATCCTTGCGGTGGTTTAAGTTTTACCAAGTTCATAGATAACCCACAGAGTTGCTGGACGTTAAGTCTGATTAGCGTTAAGTATTTGTAAAGTTAAAAGAGTTTAATCTAATAGATTTGGTGAATGATTATGGATGTAACCCCAAAAACTCCTTTAGTCGAAAAATTGTTTCACTCTATGGAGTTGTCAAATGAATCCTTTGAGATCCTTCAAAAGAGTATTCCTGTAGAAATTCAGAATGATATTTCCAAACTAGATTCACAAACAATAACACAAATGGGAAATGTTTTGCTATACATCCACGTTGCTCAAAATATCCGTAAAGAAGGTGTATTAAGAAATAATTGCAGTAGTCAAGAATCTGTGGACGTCTTAAAAAGTATGGGTCTTATTCGAAGAAATGAATGGAAACCATTTAAGCTGGATGAATTACTGATTACTACCCCACTCGGTGAAAAAATATGTCAGCTAATTTTTCATGATTTAGTTAGAAAGGAAACGCTATCCATTTTTCATCCTATTACCTATTTGATATTTTCAGAAAGATTGGAAACAGAAAAGTTTGGGATATTGCCAACAAAATTTTTTGGAAATCGCTATATATCTCGCGACCATTCTATTGATGAGTTATTTTTCGCTAAAGTCCCTGAATCAAATATATTGGCATTTGAAGAGTGTGAAAAAATATGTAAACTTTTTTTAAGTAAGGGATTGTGTGCAGTTGCGAATAGCTATGTTAGTACTGATGGAGGAAGAATAGATGATCAGTATTATGTATCAGCTCCTGAATTAAGTGATGCTCTGATAAAGAGTTCAAAAAATGCCAATCCGACCTTTATAAAAAAAATCAATGATTTATATACTAATATTCAAAAGAAAGCTTTAGCCTTAGAGTTCTTATCTTCATATAATCACGATAAATATAATGGGCTTGGCAAATTCAAAGCGAGCCACGAATATATAATATTTTATTTTGAAAAATTAAAAGACGGTGTAAAAACTTATCGAAGTATCAAAGAATTAACAGCCTTCTCAATAGCTCCACCTTTCATAGTAGAAGACAAAACATTGTATGATGAAAAAATAGA
>CABMHZ010000102.1 GCA_902386115.1 uncultured archaeon
AGTCAGGGGCGCAAGGGAAGCGATACTGGAGGACAGCTTCGCTGAGTTCAAGAAAGGTGTTTTCCATGGATTATCTTCCGATTCGGTGATATAAAAATAGTCAGGCACCAAATATTTGAAACATATCTCATGAACGCTTTGTGTTCTTCGCGTGCTTTGCGGTGTATGGTTTTTGCCACCGCAAAGGGCGCAAAGTCCGCAAAGATAAAGTTCTCCTTGTTTAGTTTTTGACTATGATTGCTTTCCGCTGGTTTTATCTGCCGCCGCATCAATGAGTCTGACTATGTCGCTCACCACAGTCGTACGGGATATCCGCTCACGGCAGAAGATAAAATTCAATCCTCCCGACAGACCTACCGCAGTCTGGACGGGTAAGGACATATTTGACGGGAAGCCCATCGCAACGCTCACCGTGATATTCCAGACAACGGGATGCCGCTGGAACAACTGCACGATGTGCGGCTATGTGTACGACAGCTCGCGAAGGGCACCTACACATGATGAACTGATGAAGCAGTTCGAACATGCTCTTTCACGATTCAGGGACTCAGAGTTCGTTGTTAAGATATTCACTTCGGGCAGCTTCCTTGACGTCAGCGAGATACCAACTGCGACCAGAATAGAGATGCTTTCGTGCCTTGGCGCGGATGAGCGCGTGAAAAAGGTGATAGCAGAGACAAGACCGGAATATGTGACGCAGGAGAAAGTTTCCGAATGTGTTGCAGCGCTTGGTAAAATGTTCGAAGTCGCCATCGGGCTTGAAACAAGCAGCGACATGATACGCAGTGATTGTATCAACAAAGGCTTCACATTCGCGGATTTTGTGACAGCAAGCAAGACCGCAGAAAAGGAGAATGCGACCACCAAAGCTTATCTTCTTCTTAAACCTCCTTTCCTTTCGGAAGGCGTTGCCATCAGCGATATAATTAAGTCGATCAATGATGCGTCGCAGTATGCTGGAACGATATCGGTAAATCTCTGCAATGTCCAGAAAGGGACGCTTATGGATGAAATGTTCGAGCGCGGGGACTACCGCCCTCCCTGGCTCTGGAGTGCGGTCGAAGTCCTGAAACAGGGAAAAGAAACGAATCGCAGCACTGTCATTATGTCTGACCCCGTTGCTGCGGGTTCAATGCGCGGACCTCATAACTGCGGGAAGTGCGATAAGGACGTGGCTGAAGCCATACGCCTGTTTTCGCTGACACAGGACTCAGGGATTTTTGAAGGTCTGGATTGCGAATGCAGGGAAACGTGGAAAAAAGTGGTCGAGCTTGAGGGATTTACTTTCGGTGCAGTTATGGTTAAATAAATTAAGTAATTATGACACCTTACGATAGTTTTAAATAATTCGGATATAAACTATAATGATTATGTTCCGAAAGTTTATAGACCGGGATGAAGAGTTAGAGTATTTAAACCGTGAATTTAAGTCTGAGAATTTCTCTTTTACTGTGATATATGGTCGGCGCCGGGTAGGTAAAACCGAAATGATTACCAATTTCCTGAAAGATAAACCAAATATCTACTTTCTGGCAGACAAGCGAGGAACAAAACCTAATCTACAAAGGTTCAGGAAAAAGTCGGCTGAATTTTTTAAAGATTATGAACCCAACCTTGAAACCTTTGATGAGGTTTTCGAATATATAAGAACCAAATGGAACGGAGAACAAAAACTGGTGATAGTCATTGATGAATTCTCATATCTTGCCCAGATGGACGATTCCGTGCCTTCGGTTTTCCAGTTGATAGCGGATGAGATATTGAAAAAAAGTGCAATACATCTTGTGCTGTGCGGTTCATCAATATCAATGATGGAGAAGAGCGCTCTTGCTCAATCAAGTCCTCTCTACGGAAGAAGGACAGGTCAGATTCTGTTAAAACCCATGCTATTCAGGCATGTGAGAGAATTTTTCCCTGAACTGCCTCTTGATGAAATAGTGAACATATATGGCGCAGCAGGAGGTATTCCTTTTTATCTGTTATTCTTTGACCCGATGGATTCATTTTACGAGAATTTAATGAAAGAGTTTTTCGCAAAGGAAGCTGTATTATATGCGGAAGGAGAATTTTTGTTGCGGGAAGAACTGAAAGAGCCGGCAACATTTATGAACATCCTTTTTGCCATTTCAAAGGGCGCAACCAGACCCGGGGAAATTGCCTCCAAATCATATCTGGAAGCAAAAGACCTTCCTTATTATATGGATACAATATTAAAACTCGGTTTCGTGAAAAAAGAACATCCTGTGCTTGAGAAGCCTACAACAAAAAAGACCATCTACAGAATCGAAGACAATTTTTTGAGATTCTGGTTCCGCTATGTCCTATCGCACAGGGACGAAATAGAACAGGGAGATAAAAAACCCGCGATCGATGACTTGAAAAAGAACTACGGTCACTATCTTGGAGAGACTTTTGAACAGATAGGAAAGGAGATGTTGATATATCTCAACTCAATCGAAAAACTGCCCTTCCGGTTCCAGAAACTCGGCAGGCAATGGGGCAAAATCCCGATGGCAGAAAAGGGACGAAACGATTATGAGATAGATCTTGTTGCAGTAAATAATGATACCAGGGAGATATTTTTTTGTGAATGCAAATATGAGAAAGGCAAAGTAGATACAGATGTTTATTTTAAACTTTTAGAAAAAGCAGGTTTTGTGAAGTGGTATCCGGAAAGAAAAGAACATTTCGGGATTATAAGCCGATCCGGATTTACAGAGAGAATGATAGATGAAGCGAAAAAGAAGGGAATATTATTATTACGGCTGGAAGATTATATATCTTAATATCCCGCAATATACCGCCCCTTCTTTTTTAACCACCATCCCATTACGATCCCTGCCGCTGCGCCGCTCAGATGTGCGCTAAGGGCGATCGGGTCGCCCGCAACTATGAAAATTATGTCAAACAGGGTGAAAAAGACAAGCGCCTGGGTGAGCTTCATGGGTACAGGAATGAAAAAAAGATAGACGCGTATCTCA
>CABMHZ010000103.1 GCA_902386115.1 uncultured archaeon
GCGTATCGCGCTGCATGGGTATCCGGTTTACTCCCCTGATCATGCGTTCGAATTCCTGCGCAGATGTATACTCGCCATTCATCGCTCCCGCGCTTTTTGAAATATTTTCCTCCATCAGCGTTCCGCCAAGGTCATTTGCGCCGTAATTCAGCGCTGACAACGCCATTTTTTTGCCAAGCTTTACCCAGCTCACCTGGATATTCTTAATATACGGATGCAAAAGCACCCTTGCAAGCGCATGAAGTTTAAGATCGTCGTTAACATCCGCAATTTTTTTTCCTTCCCCCAAACTGTTGTTCTGAGGCATGAAAGGTAGCGGGACGAACTCTGTAAATCCCCCTGTTTTTTTCTGCACCTCGCGGATAATAAAAATGTGATCTATCCTCTCCTCAAGTGTTTCGATATGCCCGTACATCATTGTGGATGTGGTAGGAATCCCCATCCTGTGGGCAGTCCTTACAACGTCGATCCATTCGTGAGTAGTGAGTTTGTCAGGACATATCTCTTCCCTTACCCTGTCAGAAAGTATCTCTGCCGCAGTTCCGGGCATTGAGCCAATCCCGGATCTTTTAAGCTGTGAAAGCGTATCTTTAATGCTCATATTGCCGTTCCTGGCTGCGTGGAATACCTCCATGGGAGAGAAGGCGTGAATATGCAGTTGGGGGAATTCTTCTTTGATATTTTCAAGTATTGCACAATAATCAGATACATCCCAGCCTGGAAGCAGACCGCCCTGGATGCATACTTCAGTGGCGTTTATTTTGACTGCCTCTCTTATTTTAGCCAGTATCTCCGGGATGGATAATATAAAACCGTCCTCTTTGCGAAATGCGCAAAATTTGCATGTCCCAGTGCACATGTTCGTGAAATTAATATTACGGTTAATCACATAGGTGACAACGTCCCCGACCATTTTTTTGCGAAGCATGTCCGCAAGCGAAAAAAGATATGCCGGATTGTTATAAAGCGAAAGTGCGTCTTCCATCGTGCATTTCCCGACTTTTACACGCCATGTGATTTCATCCTGGATGCTCTGTAATTTCTGTATAGTAACCACCTGGATTTTAAGTCATAATGCAGCAATCATTATTAAGTTTTGCGAAAGCCTTCTGAGTCTGAAAAAGACCTCAAAAGAGGAGCTATCTCGTCGCTGTACCATTTATTCCTGACATATTGCGGATAAATAGGGAGCCTCTCCCGCAGAGAAACACCTGCCATAGAACTGAGATCTTCAAGTGACGGCCAGGGAGATTCCGGATTTATGTGGTCAATGGTCTCAGGCGAGATGCCGCCAAGGTCAGAAGCCCCGCAGTTGAGCAATTCTCCGGGTGAGATAAGGTTCGGAGAGACCTGGACAGCCACTTCTTCAGGGAGGATATGCCGTGCCAGTGAAACAGTCTCTTTCATGACCCGAAATCCTGGTTCAGGAAATGATGACATCCCGGTTCCCGTTTTGGGAATAAAATTCTGGATTATTACCTCCTGGATATGCCCGAAATCCTCGTGTATTTCCCTTATGGCGCGTATCGAGTTTAACCTGTCTTCAGATGTTTCGCCTATACCCACAAGGATTCCTGTGGTGAAAGGAATGTGAAGTTCACCTGCAGCCCTGATAGTTTTAATGCGTTCAAATGGCGCTTTTCCGGGGCATTCCCTGTGTGCTGCTATAATGCCAGTTGTCTCAAGCATAAGCCCCAAGCTGGCGTTGAAGGGTTTTAGTTTTTGTAGTTCTTCCTTATCGAGCACGCCTGGATTGCTGTGGGGGAGCAGTCCTTTTCGTATCGAGAGCCTGCACATGTCTGTTAGGTAATCTATAGTTGAATCGTATCCCAACCCCGCAAGAAGCGGCATGAAACCCTTAACTTCCTCTGCATGTTCGCCAAATGTGAAAAGCGCTTCAGAACAGCCGGATCGAACTCCCCTGTCAAGTATATCCGCCACTTCACCGGGAGTGAGGAGTTTTGCTTCCGGATGACCGATATCGCGCCTGAAACCGCAGTAACCGCATCTGTTCCTGCAGATGTTTGTCAGCGGAATGAACACATTGCGGGAAAATGTGGCAAAAGTAGGTGTCATGATGCAGGAATTGTTCCATATATACATAAAAATATCGAAATGATATTATCCTATCTGGAAGCACCTCATCGATATAGAACCATGCTGGAATCCTTCATACGTGAACTTGAGCGGGTCATTTTTTTCCCGTAAAGCCAGGACATATATCATAGGCAGGTAATGGTCAAGCGTCGGGACTGCCATTGCAGCTCCATTTATTTTTTGAAAGTTAATGAGTTCAGCATGATCCCTCCTGGCAATATCCAATTTTACCCTTTCATCGAATTCCACAGCCCAATCATACGGCTGTGCGTCAATATTCCGGAAATCAATAAGACCGAGATTGTGTACGATATTGCCGCTGCCTATTATGAGAATTCCTTTTTCTCTCAAGGTAGCAAGTTCCTGGGCAATATCATAATGATACTGCATGGGTTTCGGATGCCATTCGTTGAAAGAATAATCGAGACTCATCTCGAAAACAGGTATATCTGCTGCGGGGTACATGTGCTTTAGAACAGCCCATGAAGCGTGATCTAATCCCCAGTCATTATTGCATTTTATGGTCACTTTCCGTGCAGAACCGATCAAATACTTTGCAACGTCGGGCGCCCCCGGGCATGGATATTCTATCTCATACAGCTCTTGCGGGAATCCGTAGAAATCATGGATGGTCCTGGGTTTTTCACTACATGTAACGTTTGTTCCAGGTGTTAACCAGTGCGCCGAGATCACCATGATTGCTCTGGGTTCAGGTAATTTCTTCCCAAGTGCAGCAAGACTTTCTGTAAAATCATTTTTAGAGACCACGTTCATGGGCGAGCCGTGACCTATGAACAATGCAGGCATTTTCTGTTTATTTGTTCTCATATCTCCGATTTCCTAATCTTTAAAGGTCTCTGAAATAAAAAAAAATTACTTCGCGTTCTTATCTTCTTCCCAGAGCCCGAATTTATTATTCTCGGTATCAACGCATATTGCAAGGTAACCCCATCCTGCCACCGCCGTTCTTGGCATGATGATATTGCCTCCCAGCTTCTTGACCTTTGTAATGTATTCTTCAACCGAGGGAACACCGATGTAGTTCATGGTACTCTGCCCCGGCAGTTTTCTTTCTCCCATTCCGCCGCCTACTCCCGGATTCCCGTTCAGGTCTTTTGTCTCGATAAGGTAGAAAGGTTCTAGCATCGGCACCTTATTGAATTTCCAGTCGAACAGCTTTTCATAGAATTTCCTGGCTCTGTCTGTATTATCTGCAGGCAGGTCAAAATGGACTATTGTTGGAATAACTAACACCTCAACTCATATATGCATTCCGGGATTAATAATTGTTGGGTGTGGCTTAAGCAACCTGATTATTAATTTTGGTTGCCGTAATGTGAGCACCCAATGGTGAACGGCTTCCAAATGTACGGGCAGCAGGCAGCCTCCCGCACATTATTTAACCTTCACACTGGTTGTATTCCCTGATGCATGACAATCGTCGCAGTACTTTTGCAGATGGCATTCAGTGCATGCCTTTCCCATAAATAAGATCTGTGTCTTATGTGTCACGAGCCAGTCTTTGGTGTGCATACTTTCGTGGCAGCTGGAACAGATCGCCTTTATCGTTGGAGCATGTTTGACATCAGAATGACAGGTTATGCAAGACAGTTCAATCGGATGGTTACTGTGTGTGAAATTGACCCCATTAAAATTATTATCTGAAGAAAATATACGCTTTTCATGGCATGCAAGACAATTTTCATCAGTAACCTTTGCCGATAATTGCCCGGTATATTTTTCAGAGTTAGTCGTCTCATAGCTGAAGAATTGCGTAAGTCCGTTGATCTTACCTTTTAAATGACCGATCAATCCTGGTTCATAATGGCATTCTATGCATCGAACATTATTATGCGCGGATTCGCTCCAGGAGTCATAATAAGGTCTCATTATATGGCAATTCTTTCCGCAAAAATCCGGGTTTTCAGTGATATCAAGTATTTTTTCCGAAATAACTATCCCTGTGGAAACTAAAACAACCAGTGAAATTATAATCGGCACCTTGTGTGCCAGGATCCAGGTCTTGATAACTGCTTTAAGTGATATATTCTCCATCTTATCTCCGTTTTTGCATTTTTTTCAATTTGTTTATCTATTATTGGATTTGATGTTGTGTTAATCACGAACCCATGAGCCGAAGAAATATGATTCGTGATGTTAACACTGGTATTTATCCAACTGTTACGTTTGCAGTCAAAGTAAATTTTAAAACATACTGTTGATGTACCTGGAGCCAGTGGTGCGCCGGATGTAGAATTGCTGGTTCTGGCACTTGTGTTGCTGCTGCTCCAGGTTATTGAGGCGGTCATCTTGTTGGATTCATGTTTGTTTGCTAGCCGCCCAGGGCTGTTGCGATTGCCTGGCGCTGCGCCAAAGTCAGGACTATGGAGTTCATTTTTGAGACTGAATTTATAGCGTTCTGAATATCCGTTGCCGAAGATCCGCGAACTTCGGAAGATGCCAGTGGTCCGTGGCAGCTTGAGCAATAGCTTGCGTAAAGAGACGCCCCGTCAGTCGGAGCCGGAGGCAGAACGTTCGCAATCGCCTGTATCTGTGCCGAACTGAGGGAAGATAGTGAGCTCATGGCTGAAACTGTGGCTATGGCGTTCGTAATCTGGGTTGCATTTCTTCCGGGCTTGGTGGTAGTTGCAAGTGGATTATGACAGCCTGCACAGTAGCTGCCGTAGAGTGTCACCCCGTCAGGAGTCCCGGTCGGTGTTGGCGTAGGTGCTGGAGCAGCAGGCAGGACGTTCGCAATCGCCTGTATCTGTGCCGAAGTCAGGGAAGATAATGAACACATGGCTGGAACTGTGGTTATAGCATTCGTAATCTGGGTTGCATTTCTTCCGGGCTTGGTTGTGGTTGCAAGTGGATTATGA
>CABMHZ010000104.1 GCA_902386115.1 uncultured archaeon
CGACCGCAGGATTAAACTGATTGATTAACAGAGACCATAACGTGTACCCGATTCCTCCTGCAAATCCTGAAAGGAAATATACTATTAGGAATTTATTTCCACCTATCCTGCGCTCAAGCTCGGGTCCGAAGAAGTAAAGGAACATCATATTGAATAAGATGTGGAATGCACCACTGTGCAGGAACATGTGCGATACAAGATTCAAGGCAAATTTTAACGGCAGTGAGAAGATCTCTCCTGGAAAAAGCGCAAAATATGAAAAATACACATCACCAAAAATAAGCTCCAAAAAGAAGGACACCAGGCATAATACCAGGATTGTCAAGGAATAGCTGGTTTTTACTGCCGATAGGGCTTTGGTTACCGGGCGAAAGGGTGACTGACTATCTTTCCTCGCACTCAATCCGTGATCAAGAGTATACAATTTACCGCTCTCACGAACCCTTTCTTTAAATTTAACGAGCCCGGGACAGTTGTGGGATTCCGGTAAACGGTGGTTATAGCAAAAAGAACCGCCGCAGAATTTGCATGTGAATGGCATCGGGTCCCTGAATCCACAGTAGTCGCATTCATTTGACATTATTCTATGTAGTATCTTAAAAGGTTAATAATTTATCTAAAGTCTCTCCATTACAAGTTCACCCATGAAGAAAACATAAACATCTGTCTCCTTTCCCTTATTAAACTCCCTCATCATCCGGTCATACATCTGCTGGCTGTGCCTCAGACCGCTCTTCCTGAAATGCTCTTCCACTTTATGCAGGAACGCAAGTTTTTGTCTTAAAAAAGCGATCTCATAATTTTTAACTGACCTTGCGATCTCCCTGCATGTATTTTCATCTATCTCGCTGTGGTACAGACCGTGCTTGTCAAGACCTCCTATCTGCCTCCAGTCCATATTCCCATCCTCATCCTCTTCCCTGTGCAGCATATACGGATATATCCTGCAAATTCCCGGTCTGTCTTCATAATGCTCGCACAAGCCGCCTGTATAGAATATACAATCCCCGTCACCTTTGTTCCTGAGGGCATAACCCATCACGTAGAACTTTCCCAGGTTATCGCAAAATTCATAATACGGCGCAGGTCGAAGCGCTTCCTTCCCTGCAACCCTGATGATCCTTTCCGAATCCTCGTCCAGAAGGAAAACGTGGTCATTGAACTGGCTTGTACAGCATCTTCCGCACCGGTCACATTCGAATCCGATTTCGCGGATTATTTCCTCAAATCTTTCATCCGGGTAGGCTATTACGCTTGAAATCTCCTGCTCGATCCCGGCTGTTTCTGTGCTGGTTCTTATCAATATCTTTCCAGATCAGTTATTCCCTTGTGAAATATAACAGTATGCTAAGAGCAATGAACTCAAGCGCATCAGGAATAATAACATAATATTCACTATATCCCAGCAGGTTGACTATTAACGGATAATCCGACGCCGGAGTCGGGTTTGCAATGATCAGAAGCAGCAGGACAGCCCTTGAAATGCTCTGCAGGAGCAGCGCAAGAGTGAATATTATAAGCCCCATAGTGAAATTCGATTTGATCTTCCTGTATATCTCTATATAGGATACTAAAAGCACGAGCAATAACACGACATTCCCTGCCGTGACATAGTATGCTATTTCTATAGGATTGATAGGATTTCCTCCTTCTTATGTTTAATTACTTTATTTATTAATTTTTGCCCAAATCTGATTAAATTCATTTAGATTCGCCTCCATGGTTTTGGAAATAAAATACATGGCGCCGTATTTGTCGCCCTCCATCGTAATAACGCCATTTTTTACGAGAACCTCAAGATGGTGTCTTATTGTTTTATAATCCATATTCATAGACTCGGCTAACTGGTTAGCATTGTACGGTCTGTCAATCAGGTTTTTAAGGATCATTGCACGGGTTTGCCCGCCGCGTGTTCCTGCAATAAGGTACCAAAGCAACTTCTTCAGAGGTTATCCTCCTGTCCAACAACATTCAGGGTAATGAATCTGTTATTAATTATAACTTTGGGTAAAAACATTTAGATCTGACCGCTATATCCCCGTACCTTGAAATCTGCACGATACTCTTTTGCTATCTCCCCGCACCTGTCAATATCCACGGCAGGCAGGTTGACCACTGTGAACCGCAGTTCCATTCTGGTTTTTGTTACCTCCCTTGCGAATTCCAGCATTTTAACATAAGCATTCTTTAATTTCGGGATACACAGTTCATTATATGTCTTTTCATCCGGGGCATTCAGGCTGATAGAAACGATCTTCATCCCCGCTTCTGCAAGTTCCTGCGCCACTTTCCTTTCAGGATACAGGAGTTTTGCATGACCGATGGTATCAAGCCTCACAGGCATCCCGCGGGCAGAAAGCCACCTCGTTATCTCAAGAACCTCATCAAGCCGCACCAGCGGTTCCCCAAGTCCTGTAAAAACAACTTCGCTGTATTTTTGAAGATCAGTGTTTGAAAGTTCTCTTATGATTTCCGATAGTGCCGGTTCCCTGGAAAGCCGCAGGTTATAGCCATATACCCCGTCAGAATAGCGCTTGATGCAAAAAACACATTCTGCCGTGCACCTGTTGGTTATGTTGAGGTACAGGTTCCCATGCGCTTCATAGAGGATTGTATCTTTTTCCATTTCAATTAGATACTAAGTAAGTTATGCTTCTTATTACTTTTCATTGCCTTGTTGTTACTTCGCATCCATCCTCGCCAACTATTACTGTATGTTCTGATTGCGCCACTATCGCTCCGCCTGATTCAATTAATTCGAAATATTCCCGAACCCCCTTCAGGTCGTCCATGTTCATTTCCGGTACCCATCTCCCCGCAAATGGCAGCGTCCCGAACCTGTCAAGGATAGACTGGTGCACTTTTGTCCCGACCTTTCCCGAAGCGTATATATGGGGTTTTCCATATCTTATTTCACCCCTGCCGTATGTAGCGAACGGTTCTATAGCAAAGACGGCATCCTTCTTTATTTTTTGGCTGAAAAAGCTCCTGTAATTCGGGATGGTTATACCTGCATGAAGCTTATACTGTACAAGACTGTCCCCCGTCAGTTGCTTTACG
>CABMHZ010000105.1 GCA_902386115.1 uncultured archaeon
AAAGGTTGCCCCATTTTTATATTTTACCCAAACTCCTGTGCCCTCGTATGCAACGACATTATCACCCACTGTGTTCTCTATACTCCCCAAGTCACTTTGAATAAGTGTAATTATTTGACCATTGGAATTAGTCGCATTTATTTTAATGGTGCTGTTCATGGAAGTGCTTAGCGTCCCCCCCCCGTAGATCTTCAATTCCACGCTTTGTGAAGGGGCCTGCCCCAGTGCTATCTTATTAAAATTATCTGCCATCACAACAAAGCTCTGGTCTGTATTCTCGATATACCTTGTCTCCTGTGCGCTTCTTAATATGGGATATCCTGCAAGGGCTATCACGCTAAATGAAAGCATAAGTATCCCCATGATCGTAACAAAATCCAGTACTTCTGCTACAGCACCCTCTGACTTTAAGAAACTCTTGGATATATCCGATGATTTCATCTCGTTATATCATTGGGAGCATAGTATTTAAAATCTATCATTATAATAATAATTTTAAGAATTCACTTTCAGGACTTTGTCTTGCTATTTTCTATGAAGAATATATCCTCTGGTAATCGATATTCAAAGTTCCATTCTTACTTGAGCTTTCATCCTTGTAGCGCACCAGCACATAGTATTTGTTTATTGCAGGCATATTACCACCCGGGATCGTTCCATCAGGCAGCAACTCGTTTTGTGTGAGTGTAATATTGCGATAATCCGTACTGGTATTATTGAGTGTTGATACGGTATCCCATCCTGATGTGGTTCCATTCTTAATAAGGATGGTAAAATTATCGGCCGAAACATAATATTTTAGCTGGAGAACTGATGATGTGTTTGGTTTTGGAATATTAGTGGTATTTGTGGTAATATCAAGATAATCTCCTGCAGGGAGTCCCGCCGTAAATCCATGGATGCGCTGGTAATCGATAGACAGGTTACCCCGCTTTGTACCTGTGGGCGTCATATCTGTATATTGCACACTTACGTTCCCGTTTATTACCTCCGAGTTGCTGAGAGTGAAATTTGCCAGGCTCCATGTACTATTTGTCAGATTTCCTTTGTAATTCCATCCGCTTCCGTTGAAAACTGAAACATTATAGCCTGTTTCGTTAGAGTCGCGGCTGTAGTTTATTTCAAGGTAGTAGTTGTCATATGAGGGGATATTTGTGGTATTTGTGATTATGTTCAGGTTGTAGGAAGTATAGTTGAGAGTGATGGTCGGATTGTCCCAACCGATGCTTATGACGCCTGATTTGGTTTGTGTGGTTAATGTTGCATTTAACATCAGGCTGTAATTGCCTGAACCGGTGAAATTATTCGTTCCTATATTATAGTTATAATTAGTCCAGCCGGAAGTTCCACCGATATTGGTTGAATTTATCAACACAACAGTGCCATCAAACTTCTTTAAAAATATTGAGTAATTGTTAGTACCGGTATTGCCTAAGAATGTCGCAACCTTGAAATCAAACGATATGTTCGCAGAAGTAGGAGTTCCGCTATTCCAGGAAAAATTAGGAGACTTCCACATAGTCATTCCTGAATAGATATTATTAGGTGGATTAGAAGTTTTTGCTTTCAGGGTAGCATTCAAGCTTCCTGTTGGGTTGCCATCAGATCCATTCCAGAGCATATCCAGAGTACCCGCGCCTGTGGGATCAAGAATGGTTGAAGAGTTTTTCCATGACTCATTGCTTGCAGCAAATACCCACTTATATTGCGTGTTTGAAATAGTTGCCCCTTCTGTAAGGTTAGCGAACGCCCCTGTGACATTGCTCTGCATATTCGCAAAGTTGGTAATTGTCCCATTTGTCGTGATGTTACTTGTAACATACGTGTAATTATCTAAATCTGGAGTAGCCGACATATTTTGCTCATAGAAATTGGCAGATGCTCCTCCATCGTTGTCATTCTGGGCATTGGGGAAATTTGTCACATTGCCTATGGTATTCAGGAAATCAAACACATAAGTAAACACTGGTTCTGGTCTGGCCTGCAAATTCACCCACGTGGTATTTTTATAGCCAAATATATCAACAGTGCGTATGTAAATGGTATGTGTTGAGTTTGGACTGAAGTAAGATGCATTAAAGTATTGCTGTCCTTTTCCAACTGTGGTAATAGGATTGCTGTCCACATACAGTTCTATATGGTCGAAGTTTGCATCTCCCGGGTCAGTCCATGTCCAGTTGATATACAGTGGACCGGATGTGTAATTGAGGTTAGTAACACCTGATGGCATTGCAGCGACTTCGCCCGGGTTGAGCGTCTCGGAGCTTATATACAGGCTGTTGCTGCCTTGATCATATTTTATCACAAAATATTCGGATGCGCTGTAAAGAAGGACTGGTGTAACATTGGTTGATGCATTAAAAACAGATACAACTCTTACACCATCGTCTGTTTCAAATATGATCTTGTAAGGTGATTTAGTAATATTTATGGTATAGGTCTTTCCTGCTACAGATATTGGAACAGAGAATTCATATTCCAGCATGTTCACAGTTCCGCTATTTGAGTTTGTAAAATTGGCCAGCATATCGGCTGAGTTGATCTTTGCTGCAAGTCCGCTCCCGATTATCTTGAAATTATCTTGCATTGCTGATTTTTCTGTGGATTGAGTGAGTGAATAGAAAGAGATAATCAAAGCTGTGAATACAATGACTGTGATCGCTAACGTAAGAATAAAACCAAGTGATATGGCGACTGCATCCTCATTCTTTAAAAAGCTCTTTGATCTCATAGGTTACCACGGTACAGTAATTGGGATCGTTAAATTAGTTCTTACTCTGCTCATAAAAAATGAAACCGTACCATTAAGGACGTAGTCTCTTGCACGGGTGAAGTTTTTGCCGTTCATTGTAGCACCGTTTATACTATAATTGCCATTTGCATTTGAGCCGTTAATGAAAGAGATTGAATACGGGGGAGATATATGATTCATGATCTGGGTGTTAATAATCGTTACACCCGGCGTCGGAGTCGTAAAGTTTATATTCCAGTATTTTGTTGCATTAGTGATATTTATAATAAAAGATGAAGATAGTGGTGGTATTATATTTATTGTTATATCTGAATTATTAACATTTTCTACAAGCGTCCAGTTCGTTTTCCCGCCTGACAATCCATTGTCAGTGAAATATGTATAACTATTGCTATTCCAGTTGCTTGTATCCCATCCTATTTTAATGCCCTCGCCGTGCAAAGCATAGATTTTTGATATATCACCATTGAAGCTATCAAGTTGTCTGTTAAAAGAGTCAATACTACTGTTATTATAAGCGCTTCTGAACTCATCTTTTGTGATCTGAACAAGGTTGATCATATCGTATTTTGAAAATTCGCTTCCACCTCCAATAGTAATATTGACCTCGAAAATTATGCTGTTCAATATTATAGTGGTTATAACAAGACCAACTGCAATAATAAAACCTGCCAGTATCATGAACTGAGCGCCCTGGTTCTTTATAATTCCTTTCATGTTCTCCATAGAACTAACTTAACATCAACAATATTCCAAAGAATAGTCGTAGGATAAACATCATAAATAGGATTTGTTGAATTGGGATCACCAAAAAGAACAATATCGCTATCCTGCAGAACGATCTTCCTCGAAACTGTTACAGCGTTATCAGAAGGCACACCCGCATAAATCATGGTCCTTGGGCCTGAAACTGAAATGTTGTTGTTGTTTAGAAGATATGAAACTTCCAACTTATGAGCTATCCCTTTACTTATTAATGATGTATTCAGGATATCCGTGATATCATTTGAAATATTATTCCCTATATTTCCATCCTCTACGTATTTTGTGCCACTCCACTGGTATTGATTGCCATCCCATTTTATTATGTCCTTTTTCAAGTTTGAAATCTCACCCGGCTCTGTATAATCAAGCCTATTCAAAATATCCTGACCTATGAAAGCTAACTCAGTTTCAACCTGTACGCTCGATGTAGACGAAGTAAGAGGAGTAATCGAGGTCGCATCAATCGCATAAATTATGACCAATAGTATGAGCATAGAGGCGGCCACCCCTTCAAGAGTATGTAATTGAGCCTGATCATCGAGCATTACCATACCCTCACTGAAAAATAGGCGGTCGCGTTATAACCTGTGGATGGATTCACAATATAAATAAGCCGTTTTGTCTGTCCGATATCCGCGGTATCAGGAAGTTGGGGGCCGCTCTTGTAGATAAAATTATTTGGAGTTGTAATATTTGCAACTGTGATATTCAGATCAAACACATTCTCATCGCTTAAAAGGCCGAGTTCACGCAAAGTACCTAGATAAACAGTAGCATTTGACTGGTTAAGTTTTATATTATTGAAATAGATCAGTTTCCTCTCATCAATTACATTAGACGTCATTGCATTATCAAGAGTGAGCATTCTTTCAACTATTACTGTGGCAATCCGGTCGGCAGCCAGGGAAACTTCATCTGGTCCTGACTGGAACGGCAAAAAAAGCGCATACATGAACTGGAATACAAAAGTAACGGTGATAAGAAATATACCTATGCCTGCTGCATAGTCAATTGTTATCTGTGCTTTATCTCCATTCACATCCAGTATTTTGTTTTTTGATATATTAAGACTTCTGCGATTATGCGCATAATTATTATATTTATTGCTACATACCCAGTCTTTGGCAAGAAAATCTATCAGATGTTCACTTTTTCTTTTATCCCCTGATCTTTCCTGCATAAACATACAGCCCGAGCGCTACAGCCGCATACAGCGCGATGCCGGAAATCACCTGTGCGCCGCCTGCCGCTCCTGATGAAAGCCTTGTCACGAGGTTAAAAGGTGAATCTGCGAGCAGGTAAGCGCCCAGGAATAAAAATATAAGAACTAATGAATACAAATATTGCGATATCGTCCTGTCCCTGTATTTCGCTGCAATAATGGCGCCGAGTAGCACGATATCTATCGCAATCACTGTTATTACAAACAGGATGGCAGGGATATTATGCAATTCGATGCGGTTCACTTCCACAAGCGCAAGCCACAGCAGCGCCTGCAAGGGAACGATGAGAACTGCAACAAGCATCTTGCCGTTTAAGATCTCGGAAAATGACATCGGGGCAACCGCAAGCAGTTCCATCGTCTTGCGCTCGTATTCTTCGGTGACCATGTCTATGATAAGACCGCCTGAGATAAAGACAGGAGTGAAGACAAGTAGCGGAATGAGTATCCCGTAAATGAATTCAAAATAGGTGGAAGTTTTTTTGAGGATCTCATCAACGTAAAGCCTTACGGGTTCAAACCCGATTCGCGGGGCTCTTATGTCGCGGACATAGGATTCGTAATCCGCAAGAGGTTTTTTCAATTGCAGGGTGACAAGAGTGCCCCTGACATCAGAGGCGGGAAGGTATAGCATAAGCTGGATAATCTCATTGCCCGACGGTGCCGTCGGCGGTATTACAAGCACGGCATCAATGGTGTTATTGTTAAAATCCGAAAGCGCAGAATCAAGGTTTGAATAATTACGGGGATGTATATGATCTTCTCTCAGGAACTGTCTTAATTCCCCGCCTCCGATTATGCCTATTTTTCCCCGTTCCATATCATACCTGTGAAGCGCGGACGGGTCAAAGAACGACGCAAGCCCGATGACAAGAAGCGATGAGAACGATGCTATCAGAAGCTGGATTATCATGGCAAGGATGAGGGTTTTCTCAAGAAGAAGCGAGTTCCATTCCTTCCGGGCGATTATCAATGTTTTAGGCAAACAGGACACCCCTTACAAGATACAGGTTATAACCTGCATGGACAATGGTCGCAAGTAAAACGGAAATGAAGTATTTCCCTGTGCCCAGATACCTGATGCCAAGGGCTGATATCACGGCTCCTGTGACATGAAGGGCGAACGGGAATACAAGAAGACCTATACCCATTGCAGACCCGAACACAGAACCTGCGATGCCTGCTATTACCGCAAGCAGGATGAGCTTTTCACCTATAAAAAAACCCGTGCCTGAATATATCCCGGCTTTTATCGCAGTTCGCGTATCGACAGGCGACATTTTTCGTGAGAATACAGTGTATATACCCACGGATTTTACTACTTCTTCGATGAGCGCAGCAAAGAAAATGAAAACCACAATCCCGACCCGGATGGGAAAATTGAACATCAGGACAATAAGGATCATCTGAACAGAATACACAATCGGCAGGAGCGCTATGCTCAAAAAGAAAATCGGCGCAGGTATGCGCCCGAGGAAAACCTGGACAGAATCAAGGAGTTTTCATTTAACTGATCTCTGGGTGAACAGGTCTTCTTCCCGGTAAATGAAGATGCCGAATGCAAAAATAAGGAAAGAGACAAGATAGAAAGGTAAGGTCGAGAACAGGTATTCCCGGGCTGCAACAGGCTCGCCCTCAAGCATTTTTACCACGAGCGTCATGGGAGATATCATGCTGATCGCATGAATATTGGCAAACATTGCAGGAAGGAAAATGTAACCTGAGAGGCTGACTGAAAGGAAGACCAGGACGAATGTAAGTTCCTTGAAGCTCCTTGATATTATCGCCCCCATGAAAGCAGTGGACAGGAACATGAGCACCATGGGCAGCAGGATCAGGAGCATCCATAAACTGCCTCCGATATACAGCGCAATACCGCCCATCAGGGCAAGCGTAAGCAGAAGATAGGGGAGAAGCTTCCCGAGCACTATCTCCCATGATCTTAGGCTTTACCGAAAAATAACATAGTAAATTATATCAAGTAGGCCATCATATATGGTGGCATGGGTACTAACAAGCCGTATACATGGTGGGTAAAAGCCATATCTGGAGCAGATGAAGTTCAAG
>CABMHZ010000106.1 GCA_902386115.1 uncultured archaeon
GGGTTGACAATTGCACGAAAATGAGGCTTACTTCTTGTTTGAAAATTTGACAGTCGAGAGGAAACTTTATAATAGGGTGGGGAAATTTAAACCGGAGAAAGTGGGGAATTTTACGCCGGAGTTGACAATTTCTCGCGTTCTCAAAAAGGCTGTCTATGAAATCAGCTTGCTGTTTGCTCTTCCAGATTCTGCTTTTTATCAAACATCGATTCTATTCTCAGGGTACCCACAATTTAAAGAAATCAACTCTTTTGAAATCTGGGTCGTTTGTTGCTATGTTCTCAATACAGTGTATGTTGCAGGAGGCTGCATGAATAGCATCAGCCGATAGTAAATTATATTTTGTCATGAGAATCTGATAAAACTAAAATAAACAAAATAATTAATAAAAAAAAAGGTTAAAAGCCTTCGCTCTTAACTCGTCAGCACTATCTCAATGCTGATATCCTTGGGCACCTGTATGCGCATCAACTGGCGAAGCGCTCTCTCATCCGCATCAAGGTCGATGAGTCTCTTGTGGACCCGCATCTCCCAGTGATCCCATGTCGAGCTTCCCTCGCCGTCAGGCGCTTTCCTGGTCGGCACTACCAGCTTTTTTGTTGGCAGCGGAACCGGACCTGAGATGCTGACACCGGTCTTTAACGCAATATCTCTTACCTGGGAACAAATCCCATCGAGCGTAGAGGGACTTGTCCCTGATAAACGTATCCTTGCTTTTTGAGCCATAAAACACCGTTTTAAAAAAAAGAGAGGATTACAAGCGGAGCTTGATGTCCTGGACCATGCCTGCTGCAATGGTCATGCCCATATCCCTGATCGCAAAGCGACCAAGCTGCGGGATCTCTTTTACCTTTTCGATACAAAGTGGTTTCATGGGTTTGATCGTGACGATGGCTGCGTCACCCGCTTTTATGAAGTCGGGGTTCTCAGCAGCGACCTGACCTGACTTGGGGTCAAGTTTCTTCAGGATGGCTGTGATCATTCCTGCGACCTGCGCCGTATGGCAATGGATAACCGGTGTATATCCTGCCGCGATAGCCGAGGGATGCTGCAGCACTACGATCTGCGCTGTGAACTCATCAGCCACTGCTGGCGGTTTGTCCGTATGTCCGCACACATCGCCGCGCCTGATGTCTTTCTTCTCAACGCCTCTCACGTTCCAGCCGATGTTGTCGCCCGGAACTGCTTCTTTGATTTCCTGGTGGTGCATCTCGATTGATTTGACTTCGCCAACCGCCTTTGCAGGCATGAATATGATCTTGTCGCCGGGTTTCATCTTGCCGGTCTCCACACGCCCTACTGGCACAGTGCCGATACCAGAGATGGTATATGAGTCCTGGACAGGGATGCGAAGCGGTAAGGTTACAGGTTTCTCAGGCACTTTAAGTAAGTCAAGTGCAGCCAGCAGTGTGGGTCCTGTGTACCATTTGGTGTTCTCGCTTGCCTTTGCAAGATTGTCTCCCTTGAATGCAGATGTAGGAATGAAGTTGATATCCTCCGGCTTATATCCTACCATCTTTAAAAGTGTTGAAAGGTCTGCTTTTACTGCATCGAATCTTGCCTTATCATAGTTGATCTCATCCATCTTGTTGATCGCTATGATCAACTGGGTGATACCCAGTGTCCTTGAAAGGAATACATGTTCTTTTGTCTGTGACTGGACGCCCTCTTTGCCTGCGCATACAAGAATTGCAGCATCAGCCTGTGAGGCGCCTGTGATCATGTTCTTTACGAAGTCCCTGTGCCCGGGGCAATCCACGATAGTAAAATAATATTTTGCGGTATCGAATCTCTGATGAGCAACATCGATAGTGATACCCCTGTCTCTCTCTTCCTTGAGCGAGTCCATGACCCATGCAAATACGAAAGATTCTTTGCCTTTCGCTTTTGCTTCTTCTCTATACTTTTCAATGATGTGCGGCGGCACAGCGCCAGTTTCAAACAATAATCTTCCTACGAGAGTTGATTTCCCGTGGTCGATATGCCCGATAACTGCTAAATTTAAATGTGGTTTCTCTGCCATGATATTTCTCCTATAATTCTTTTGATATAATGTTTTGTGACCGTAATTGTCGTTTTGGTTTTTAAACCTTCCGTAACCCTTCAGTCCCCGTATTAAATACGGGGTCGTCGGGGACTATATCTTAATCTGTGAAATCACTCGGTTTAGGCATTTCAAGCTTAAGCCCTTTCCTCTTCCTGATATCCATTACTATATCGTTGAGAATGTTGCCAGGTATTGTTTCAAACCCTGCAAACTCCGTGCTCCACATAGCCCTGCCTTCGGTGGCTGACCTCAGGTCGCCCGCAAAGCCGAACAACTGTGCCACAGGTGCCTTTGCCTCGATAATAGTAGTATCGCCTTCTGATTGCATATCAAGAATAGAACCGCGCCTTCCCTGCATCTCTCGCATTGCACCACCCATCTGTTCCTGGGGTACATGGATGAAAACTTTCTGGAAAGGTTCAAGCAAGGTTGCTCCTGCCATGAGTATTGCAGCCTGGGTCGCCTGTCTCGATGCCGGTATTACCTGCGCCGGTCCCCTGTGTATTGAGTCTTCATGGAGTTTTGCGTCCATTAGTTTTACCTTGACTCCCATAACTGGTTCCCTGCAAAGCGGTCCAGCCTTCATGACCTCTTCAAACCCTTCAAGTATGAGTTCCATTGTCTCGTTCAGGTACTGGATACCTTTTGTCATATCGATGAAGATATTGTTTTCAAAGATATGTGTGATCCCTTTTGCCTCGTCCTTACTCATACCTGCTTTCATAAGGATATCCCTGCGTTCCACTTCCTGCTGCCTCATTGAAACCTGGTTGTTCTTTATGAGTTCGATAACTTCGGGCTTCAGCGGCTCGACCTCGATATAGAACCTGTTATGGTGGTTGGGTGATTTCCCTTCCACAGGTCCAGCATGAGTCGAAACGGTTTCCCTGTAAACCACAAGCGGTTTTGATGTTGTAATATCCACATGTTTATCTCGCTTGATCCTTCCTGCTACGACCTCAAGGTGCAGTTCGCCCATTCCGGCAAGCAGGTGTTCCCCTGTTTCCTGGTTTATCATTACTTTGAGCGTCGGGTCTTCCTTTGCTACCTGTCGCAGCACTTCAACGAGTTTGGGCAGGTCTTTCATGTGTTTAGCTTCCACGGCCACGGTCACAACCGGTTCGCTGACATGCCTTATGCTTTCAAAAGGCGTCATGCTCTTATCCGAGGACGCTGTCGAACCTACTATTGCATCGCCAAGACCTGTAACCGCAACAATGTTCCCTGCAGGGATCTTTTCTACTTCAATTCGTTCAGGTCCCATGAAAATACCGACTGACTGTATCCTGTTCGCATTAGGCATTCCTGAAATGAAAAGTTCCATACCCCTCTCGATAGAACCTGAGAAAAGCCTGCCGCTTGCCACCTCGCCGGCGTGAGGATCAGTTGTTATGTCTGTTATCATGAGAGCAACTTTGCCGTTTCGGTCAACGTTGGTCATTGATTTCCCGATCTCGTTTTCCTTATCGCCGTGCCAGATGACCTTGATACGTTCTCTCTGGGCATCCACCGGGCTTGGAAGGAACCGTATTATCATGCTGTTCATTACTTCATGAAGCGGGCATTTCTTGGCAAGATCAGCCTGCCTATCAGCCTGGCAGTATTCGATTATTTCCTTGAAAGTAACACCCGTCTTTTGCATATAGGGGATGCTTATCGCCCAGTTATTTAGGGCAGATCCGAAGGCAACCTTGCCCACTACGGGGTCCAGCTTCAATTTGTCATACTCGTCCGGTTTCAGCCCTTTAACGATCTTATTGACTTTGTCGATGACCATCCCGAGCCTCATCTGCATATCCTGCGGAGTGAGCTTGATCTCATTTATGAGCCTGTCCACCTTGTTAATGAAAAGTATCGGGCGCACGTTCTCGCGCAGAGCCTGGCGAAGCACGGTCTCGGTCTGCGGCATGGGTCCTTCCACCGCATCCACCAGCACCACAGCGCCGTCCACTGCACGCATGGCACGCGTGACGTCGCCGCCAAAGTCCACGTGACCCGGCGTATCTATGAGGTTGATCAGGTATTCCTTTCCCTCAAACTCATGCACCATCGAAACGGTTGCAGCGTCAATGGTTATACCTCTTGCCTGTTCTTCTTCATCAAAGTCCATGAATAACTGCTCGCCTGCAAGTTCGGATGATATCATGCCTGCGCCGGCGAGTAGGTTATCTGAAAATGTTGTTTTGCCGTGGTCGATATGCGCTACCGTGCCGATGTTCCGGATGAATTCCGGTTTATCCATCAGCGCTACGACACGCTCGACCATTTTCTTTCGTCTGCCCATAATAAATTACCTCTTTTATTGGAAATTTTTGTTTCACTATTATTCTAACCTATATAAACACTTTGAAAACCGGGAAAACAGCATGCGGAATCAAAAAATGAGAATATTTCAGTGTGTTTTCAACCGTTTTACGATATGTTTCTTCTTTTCTATCGCCTGTGCTGCAGCCATATCCACGGCTTTCTTCATATCATCAAAATTGCGCGGTGTCTTTTCACCCACAAGTTTTTTTATGGGAGTATAGGCAGATTCCCTGAAGCGAGGGGTAAAATCATGAACTTCTCCTTTGATCAGAAGTTCAGCACCCCTGCCCTTTACAATTTTCCCGACAATGTCAATCGCCACGCCTTTCCTTCGCACGCATTCAAGGATATCATCCCCGTGCTCGGGCGGCGCGATTATCAACAGCGCGTCAAGTGACACTCCAAGGTAATCTATCTCAAGCCCATCCAGCATACCGAGTACTTTTGTATTCACAAGTGCACGCAGTTTCTCTTCCACAAATACGAGTTTAACTCACGCTGTCCTTGCTATCTCATTTCAATCCCCGCGCACGCCGCCGTTTGTGACATCTGTCATCGCGTGTATCTTTTCGATAAGCCCATCTTCAAGCAGCGCTTCGCACGCCTCGATGAACCTGAGGTTTATGGTCTCATCCACGATGTCGTGCATACCGTAATAAAGCGCGGTCGTGGATATTGTTCCACCGCCTGCGCCCTCGGTCATTATGATGACATCTCCCGGCATTGCCTGGATACGCGCAGTAAGATTTTCGGCAATGCCCACTGCTCCCACGCCGCCTGTCATCCTTTCACCGATGACCATGTCTCCTCCGATACGCAGCGTGCTGCCCGTTATCAGTGGAATTCCTGTGAGTTCCGAGACCGTCGTAATTCCTGCGATGTGATCGAATATCTTTGCCACGTCGCCATCATCTGCCACATGGATGTCAGAGAGCATAGCCACAGGGCGCGCTCCCATGACGTATATGTCCCGCAACGCGGCGCGGGCGACATGAAAGCCTGCAAGGAATGGAAAATCCGACAGGCGCGAGTGCATGCCGTCTATCGTTACCACAACATATTTTCCCCCGGCGCGCACCACGCCTGAATCGTCAAGATGAGATGAATCCACGACAGCAGAGGTTCTTCCTATCACCTCGGCTATCTTTTCATGAGTATAGAAATCACCCATGCCCCTTGACCCAACGCCGAATTCGCCCATCGTGACCCCCGAAGTCGTGGATTTCAGTATTTCACCTTCGGGAGTGAGCGTGGCTTTTGCTTCTACTATTACTGCCGCGGCGATTTCCAGGGCATGCTTTCTTGATATGTTCTTGATCTCAAGTATCCTGTCTGCAAGCTTATCCACCAGAGCCGTATCATTCCGCAGGAGACCGCGTTTTGCATATCCTTCAAGGTCCATAATTCTCCACGAAATTCCTTAACATCCGAAGTCCCGTATCGCCGCTTTTTTCAGGGTGGAATTGCGTGCCGACCACGTTCCCTCCCTCGTTCGTGATGACAGCAGGGAACGTAAGTCCGTAATCGCACAGAGCTGCCCGGTATTTCGCTCCTGTGTCAACGTAATATGAATGCACGAAATACACGAATGAGCCGTTCTTTATCCCTTTGAGGAGAGGAATTTCCTTCCTCATTATAAGTGAGTTCCATCCCATGTGTGGGACTTTCAGTTCGGATGCAGGGAACCGGACTACTCTTCCCGGGATTATATCGATGCCCCTGTATATGCCGCCCTCTTCGCTTTCCGACGCGAGAATCTGCATGCCAAGACAGATACCAAGAAGAGGCTTTCCCTCATTGACCGCATCTTTCAAAACTCGTTCAAGGGTTGAAAAATGCATCATTGCATCGCGAAATGCCCCTACCCCGGGAAGTATCAGGGCGTCAGCGCGGTCGATGGATGAAGGGTCGTTGGAAATCTCAGCATCGGCTCCCACGAATTGCAGGGCTTTTTCGATGCTTCGAAGGTTTCCGAGTCCGTAGTCGATGATGACGAGCTTCATTGCCTGTTACTTGACTTTCAAGTTTAAATAAATATAAGCTAAAACGAACTATATCAGAAACAGCTATTTTTTTGTAATATTTATCCATTTATACATCAGCCACTCAACAAGAAGCAGCGCCATGAGCAATTCTGTGACCGCTATGAGTCGGGTAGGATACCTGAGCGAGAGATAATTGAAATAAAAATCCGGATATGCAAGTCCCAGGAATTCCATCAGGTTATGATATGCGATCAATAATCCGACAATGAAGATCACCATGATGTTTTTCATCACGAACCTGTCTGCACGGCAGGCACGCGCCTTGATAAGCTCCGGGTCAGTGCTTTTCCAGACTGAAAGAAATTTCAGGAAAAGGAATAATCCGAAAATCCCGAAAACCACAGTAATGCCTGAAACAAAGATAGTTACATTCTGGATATTTAAAATAAAGGAAAATAAATTTTCAGTCATACGTTTTTATCATGTAGATTATCATATTATATATATTTTTTCAATTTATAGTTTTAATGTTTCAAGCCGACGCGCAGCTTCCATCAGCGTTTCATCCTTCTTCGAGAAAGTAAACCGCAGCTTATGCAATCCTTTTTCGCTCTTGAAGAAACTGCTCCCGGGCACGGCAGCCACACCAACCTCGCTCACGAGATACCTGGCAAAAGACATGTCATCCATCCCGGCGCTTTCAGGGATGTCAGCTAATATATAATATGCTCCTTCGGGCAGGCTGCAACTGAACACTGCTTTTTTCAGGGAATTATAGAGCAGTTCCCTCTTCCTTTCATACATGCCCGCAAGCTCTTTATAATACGCATCCGGGAACCACGACGCTGTAACGCATGCATGCTGGAGCGGCGCGGGCGCGCCAACGGTAAGGAAATCATGCACTTTACGGATGGCAGAGGTCAATGACTTCTGCGCTATTGCATAACCTATGCGCCAGCCTGTGACGCTGTATGTTTTTGAGAATCCGCTGATGGTTATCGTCCTGTCCTTCATTTCATCAATCGATGCGATGCTGATATGTTTTTTTCCATCGTACAGGATATATTCGTATATTTCGTCGGTAATGGCAATAACATCGTGATCTATGCACAGGTCTGCTATCAGCTTCATCTCATCCTTTGTGAACACTTTGCCTGAGGGGTTGTTCGGGGTATTCAGAACAAGGGCGCGGGTTTTTTTATTAAAGGCGGATGCAAGGGCATTTTCATCGATGCTGCCGTCATCATCCAAAGGCACAAATCGCGGGACAGCGCCCGATACCGCTGCGTCAGGACCGTAGTTCTCATAGAACGGCTCAAATACCACGACCTCCTCCCCTTCGTTTATCAGAGCCAGCATGGAAGCCATCATGGCTTCCGTGGAACCGCATGTTACCGTGACCTCGCTCTCAGGGTCAGCTTCGATATGGTTGTATTCGCGGGCTTTCCGGGATATCTCTTCGCGCAGGTCTTTTGCTCCCCATGTGATGGAATACTGGTTGTAATCACCCATGATAGCGTCAGCCGCAGCCTGCTTTAGTTCGAGGGGCGCCGGGAAATCAGGGAATCCCTGCGCAAGGTTGACGGCTTTGTGCTTTATGGACAGGCGGGTCATGTCGCGAATGACGGATTCTACAAAATGATCTACTCTTCTGGATAACATAATCGCATGAAACGTGCTTCCTTTATATTTAGATTCACTGGTCAATGTGTAGAGAAGCCTGGAGCATCTGCAAAAATCGCAACGACGCAAAGTTTTCTGCTAAAACAGTAAACTACTCAGGGCTGGAAGCCCTGAGCGTTCGTTGGGGTTTCGGTTTGCTATGATTATGGTTAACTATTTTTCCGAAATTTTTCACGTAATATCAGTCCCGACAATTCTTATTCGGGAATATGGTTCACAATTCCAAGGGGTACGATTCATCTCAGCCCTCCAAGGGCTGAGGGTTCTCTACCCCTTGACCCCACGAACTAAA
>CABMHZ010000107.1 GCA_902386115.1 uncultured archaeon
AGCATGAAATTATTAATATAAATATAAGTTCCGATCATGAGACTAATATAGGAACAACTTGTATTGTGATACGGAAAATTATTACAATTGCCCGGTTGTCAATAAATATGGTGGGCTTGAAGGTTTGTCATGCGGTTGAATAGTGCGGTAATGTTCATAAAATAGTTATCATAAAAAAATATTTAATCTGTATTCTTATCATTCCAAACTTTAGGGATGGACTATATACCCTCGAGTGAATCTGGTAATTTGAATTCTACACCCTCCAGAAGTTCAGGGTTGATATCCCCTTTCGGAAGATGAACTGATTTGCACCTTTTTATTTCTGTGCATTGCCACTGGCAGGCAGTACATTTTTCCATAAGATTATATTTCAGCTTATTCTTTAAAAACCTTTTGCAAACAATTCTATCCAGCATTGCCTTTCCAGAATGTGACAGAAATATGTGAAAAGATTTCTCTATGCTGATATTGCTCTTGTTATCCGTAAAAAATTTGAAACGAAAATCCGGGCAATAGAACCTGAATTATGAATGATTCCTGCCGGACTTCGCTGATTTGATCTACGCCCTGACCAACTTCTTGATGTCAAAAAGCGATATGTGATATTCTTTTGATACATCAAGTTCAGCTTTCATCAAGGCTTCTTTCTCTTTTATGCCGTTTTGCGTGAATGCTTTTTTTCTCTTTGAGATGGCGGTTAATACTTCAAATATGTCCATTGTAACCTGCCTCCTTGGTTCTAATACTAACTTTCAACAATATAAAACTATTTGAGAACTAATAATGATGAAAATTTTTAATAATGATAAAATTTGCATAGACATGATTAGTTTCGCCGCCTGAGCTATCGATATATACTGGCTAGTGTCTTGTCAAGCGTCAATTAGCAACAAATAACCGAGATATCTCAATCTCATATGAACCAATTCATCCTTGACAGGACACTAGGCTGAAAAAATAGCTTTATGAAAAATCAATATTGATCGATTATAATAGATCCATGCCATCAGTACTCATAGGGTTCATCACTTTTCAGCTATGTTTTATCATCACAGGCGCGATCGATCTCACTGGCTATTTTTTCAGCCTCTTTTCCCGGAGCTTTTGAATTATAAATGCTCCGCCCTGCAATAACGTAATCCGCACCTGCCCTTATGGCTTCGGCAGCGCTTCCCCCCTGCGCTCCCACGCCCGGTGAAATTATCGTCATGTCACCTACGATGCCGCGTATCTCCCTTAATCTTTCAGGACGCGTCGCTGGCGCCACAACGCCGGTTGCCCCGCATTCCACGGCAAGCCGCGAAAGTTCATAAGCAGCAGGCTGCAAAAAATCAAGTGCTCCTGGATGGCTCATTTCCGTCACGACGTAAATCTCCCCGTGCCTTTCCCTGCCCGTATTCACGCATTCCACAAGGCTGTCCCGCCCCGTGAACCCGTGAACTATAACGGCGCTTGCACCTGCCTCGAACGCCTGGCTGCATATCAACCTGTCCGTATTCGGGATATCCGCTACTTTGAAATCCGCAATCACCGGCGCGAATTCTGCGATCATGCCGATTATCCCGATTCCTGATTCAAGCACAAGGGGATATCCTATTTTAATGGCATCCACGAAAAATTCTATTTCTTTGGATATCGAAAGAGCCTGTGTCTTGCTTGTAACATCAAGAGCAGCTATCAGCCCTGTCCTTTTTCGCATAAATTATTTCCCGCCCTTCGCAGCAGCCACTATGATCGGCATCGTGATGGTAGCATCAGAATACACGGTCACAGATCGCGCGTTCTCCCCGACCTTCCCCCATGAGCGCGCCTCGTCAAGCGTAGCGCCCGAAAGTCCTCCAGGTTCGGGTCTGTCCATAGTAAGCTGTATCGCATAATCGAATGATCTCGGCGTAACGAGCATGGATTGCAGGATAAAGTTCTTCGGAACCCCGCCGCCCACGATGAATACACCTGCCCGCTTTGCCTCATAGCACCGGTCTATCAATCCCTTCATGTCTGCGAACACGTCCACATTCAGCGGATTTGTCTGCCTGTACAGCCATGCCTGCAAGCCTATTATGGAATCCTGTATCGCAGGACAATAGACCGGTATTCCTGTGTCGTATGCGCTTTTTAGGATGGAATTATCGTCATCCAGTTTGCTCCCGATATGTGAAAGTAATTCGCTTATCGAGAGCTTACCGGGAAGCTCCCTGAACAAAGGCTGAAGCTTCTCCTCAAGTCTTGCGAAATGCTCCTCGGGCAGGAACACATCGTAGATGCGGTTAATTGAACATCGCTTTAGCTCAACGTCATTAACGACATCTGTCCCTTTGTAATGGTGCAGCCCGAGCGATTCAATGATATCGTGAACGAGGTTCGCACCCGTAGTGACAAGGATATCGATGTTCCCATCCCGTATCATATCGCTCACTACCTGCCTCATCCCCGCAGGAACCATGGCGCCAGCCAGTCCGAAAAATTTCGTGCATTCCCTGTCGCTGACCATTTCCCTGTATATATCCACAGCTTCGCACAGCCGCCCTGCACCGAAAGCCGTACCCTCAAGTGATACGATGAGCTGGCTCACGGTCATATTCTCTGTTATCTTTACATGCCTGATAGGTCTATCCAGTCTTTCCATAATCATCTGAAGCACTTGACGCAGGACACTATCGTATCGTTTTCACCTGTTCGCTGCCGTGCAAGTTCTATACCTTTAGATAGATTCCCTGCATGATATATCTTATTAATATCCTTATTTACAAGATGCTTCATTCTTTCCCCTACAAGAACAAGAGACTGAAGTTCATGAAGGTGTTTTTCGATGAACTGTTCAACCCCCGCAGGGTCAAGACCTTCGCATACCTCTTTTGCTTCTTCGCCCAGTACCATGACTATCCGCCCGCTCCCGGACTTCGCATATTCAAGGGCTTTTTCAGCGCTCTTTATGTTCATTCCTGAGTTTGAATTATCAATAAAAGTCCTTCCAGCTATTGTTGTCTTTCTCATTCTGCCCTGCGCGCCCTTGAATTCACGAAGCGACCGCTCGATGACATCCGGTTCGATATCCATACCGAGCGCGACTCCGGCTGCACATACGAATGCGGTTTTGTACGAAACAAGGTCATAATCCTGACTCGCGCAAAGCGTGATCCTGCCTTTTCGTCCGTCAATGAAATATGCGATAGTTCCCCCATCGCTGCCTATATTTTCATAATACACGTTTGCTGCGGCGTTCACAGTATCAGAGAACGAAATGATATTCACATCTCTCCTGCATGCACCGAAGAACCTCAGGGCATCATAATTGATGACAAGCGTACTTCCCGGCTTTGCATCAATTATCATACTGCGCTTGGCTTCGCTTGCATGTTTCGTGTTATTCGCGATCATATAATCATCGGCTATCGTTGTTATTACACCGATATCCGCGATACCAGTCCCTCCGAGTGATATTTCAAATATGAATACCTCAGGCTTTATTCCTGCTTCCTCCACTTCATCCACAGCGCGCAGTATGCTGGCAGGTGTAATGCTCAACCCGTTTTTAATAATGCGTCTTTTGCTCCAGTCCTCAAGACCCCTGCTTGTATGGGATATCACGTATTTGTTTGTTGAAAGTATTTCCGCCAGGAGGATGGAAGTGCTTGTCTTTGCCCGTGTGCCTGTTATTTCGATAACAGTTCTGCCTTTAAGAGCGCTTTTTAATATTTCTCCGACAGCGGCATGATGCGATATGACCGGGACATTTTCACTTGCTGCCCAGGTGAGCATCGGATAAACGGGATCAAGGTGTACCGGCGCAATAAGCACATCAAAATCAGATACTTTAAGCGGCGCACAGGATGTCCTGATGCCCTCATGTTCCAGAACTTCAAGTTCTTCAGGACGCACAGTTCTATAAACATCAATTCCTGTAACCGACGCTGCGATATTCTTTAATTTCCTGGCAATTACCGCGCCGCCGTGGGTCAGGTCGAGTACGGCAACCCTGGAGTTACGGAGCATCAAATGGATGCCAGGGCTTCCTGCGCCCTCTTGAAAGCCAGTTCCGCCACAAGATCGTCGATACCCAGGGGTTCTGAATAAATAAGCGGGATATTCTTACCATCAAGCTTTACCGTGGTCTTCCTTGAATCGCGGCTGATACCGAGTATCTGGGGAATATCCTCCATCGTATGAACCCCATGAGCCAGGAAAATGGGAACTGCGACAATGGTGGATACACCCGTACCTTTGAAAGCCTCAAGCCCTTCCTTCATGGTCGGGGTGTTCATGTTCATAAATCCGATGCGGACGACCACATTCTTATATTTTTTAGCGATCAGGTCAGCCACACCGTTCACAACATCTTTATTATGCGGGTGCCTGCTTCCGTGTCCGAGTGCAAGTATTCCGATTTTATCAGTCATAAATATCCTCTTGATCAACAGTGGAGGTTTTTTAATGCGGTCGACTCATATAATCCTTTTGATAGGAACCAATGTATTACCCCGTTCGTTTCCGGAAAAAAGGACAGGAATAAACCTAATGTACGGAAATTTCACTTTTATTGCGGACTATCCTGTTCACATCACGTTCAAGCCT
>CABMHZ010000108.1 GCA_902386115.1 uncultured archaeon
AACCGTGTAATTTTTCCCATAATATTCAGCGCATTTCGGGCATGTTGTATAGAAAAAGTACAACTTTTTGGGTTCTTTGCCTTTTGACCTGACGAACTTATCCATTTCTTTTGCCCATTTGCCGGCATCTTTGTAATGCCCTTCAAAAACCTTGCTCATATAAGTCCCTGACATTTTCTCCATCGCTGCGCCGGGGACTTCTTTTCCCACTGCGATAAAGACATCCGCGCCCCATAATGAATTCTCGTCCGTGAACATTAGCGGCTCCGGTGCAAGCGCGTTCGCTGCTTTTATCTTATCCATGTTCCTTATCATGAGTTTATCAAAGTTCAGGGGGATGTGGAATATGCTCCTGACCCTGTCTTTGATGAATAACTTATCCTGCCAGTTTATTTCTTTCTCGTCCCAGGGCGCCGGGTCAAACCTCGGGCAGCAGCCTGTTTCTGAATTTTCGTATAGTTTGTCCATAATACAACCTCCGCTCGTTTTTAATGATTTTAGCGGGGATTGTTTAAATGGTTTGCGATTTTGAATATCCTTAAATAACCCCGATGCCAACAGAACGTCTATGGATCTCAAAGACCTCATACCAATCCTCGAATCCATTGCGCCCCCTGCATTAGCCGAGGATTTTGACAAAGGCAGGATCGGGCTAGTCCTTGACCGCGCTGCAAAAATCAGAAAGATCGCCGTGGCGCTTGACCCCACAGATCATGTATTAAAAGATGCGGCGCGCCTTTGCGCAAATCTCCTCGTAACCCATCACACGCTTATTTTCGACCCCGTGAACCTTATATCAAAGCGGTTATCCGACACCCTGAAGATCGCCATAGATAACGACATTTCAATCTATACCATGCATACGAATTACGATAAAGCCGAAGGAGGGGTAAATGATGTACTCGCTGAATTGCTGGGGCTTACAAATATCACACAGCTTGCGCTGGGAAGAGTCGGTGAGATAAAACCAATGAGCGCAAATGAGTTTGCCGCTTCTATTTCAACGAAGCTTGATACCCATGTCCAGTATATCGGAAACTCAGAGATAAAAAAGGTCATGGTAGTAGGAGGAAGCGGTTTTCGCAGGGAGTATATAGACATAGCCCTCAAGCACGGCGCAGATGCGCTTGTGTCAGGGGAAATGAGGCACGATGCGATACGGTATGCCGGGGAGCTGTGCCTCTTCGATGCGACACACTACGCCACAGAGGCGCCAGCAATGAAAAGGCTTTGCAGGAGGCTGCCAGTTGAGTCGGTATTCATAGAAGATAAGCCTGCATTAAAGTTAAAAACCGCGGATAAACGCAGATGAAGGCAGATTAGTGGCTACGCATCCGCATTTATCTGCGTTCTGCGGCTAATTTTATACTGATTTATGCGCAATTACTTATGTCGTGATGTATATTCATTTCGTTCTTATCTCCCCAGTTCAGCGTGAGCTTTTGCCAGATGCCTTGCTGCCAGCGCTCCGATGAGCGATATCTCGCCAGCAAGTACAGCCGCTGCCACTATTTCAGCCAGCTTCTTTGAATTGGCGCCGGGCGGGTCGCCTGCTCCCGCAACGCCAAGCATCGAAAGGCATTCCTGCTGCGCGCCTATTCCTGTCCCGCCGCCCATCGTCCCAACGGCAAGTGAAGGGAGCGTGACTGAGCAGTAAAGCCCGTCCTCAGTTAGTTCCATCAATGTCATGGCATTGCTCGCCTCGACTACGTGCGCAGGGTCCTGCCCGCAGGCGATAAATATCGCAGCAACAATGTTGGCTGCATGGGCATTGAAACCCAGCGAACCTGCGCGCGCCGAACCTACAAGGTTTTTCCTGTAGTTGACTTCAGCCATTTTCTCAGGCGTTGTTTTCAGTTTTTCAAGGATTATTTCACCGTTGAGAACCAAGTCTGCTGATACTGTCTTTCCCCTGCCGGTAACAGCATTTATGGCTGCCGGCTTCTTGTCAGTGCACATGTTCCCCGACAGCGCGATAAGTTCCGCCTCGTTCTCGGAAAGAAGAAGATCAACTGCGGCATCGGTAGCTATAGTTACCATGTTCATCCCCATCGCGTCCTTTGTGTCATACGCAAACCGAAGATAGACACTTCTGCCAGCCACAAATGGCTCGACTGAAAGCAGTTTTCCAAAGCGAGTGGTCTCTTCTGCTTTATCTTTCAGGCGCGCAAAATTTTCTTTTACCCATCCCACAAGCCTGTGCGCCCCTATAATGTCTTTTGTCCTAAAAACTGGGGCGCGGGTCATCTTATCATCGAATATCCTGACATTCGCTCCGCCGCATGCTGTAATGACAGAGCAGCCCCTGTGCTCGCTGGCAACGAGAGCGCCTTCCGTGGTGGCAAGAGGGACATAAAAATCCCCTTCCGCATACTCGCCCCTGATACGCAACGGTCCAGCCACGCCAAGGGGTACCTGCACGGCTCCGATCATGTTCTCAATGTTTCGTTTTGTGACTTTTTCCACGTCAAAAGAAAAATTCGTAATATGGCTGAAGCTGGTTCCTGTGAGTTCCGAGACTGCTGCGCGCCTGAGTTCTATTGCGGCGCCGGTATCTGGATTACTATCGATCTTATGAAAACCCACCTCGCCAACTTTAAGTTTTTCAAGGAGTCTCCTGTCCATAGGCGCTTATTGTTGCCAGTGGTTAAAAAGATTGCAGTTCAAAGGTTTATTACTAGCTGCCCTTCCTCGCAATATTTGAGCATCAATTCGGCAACTTCGTATGATTGTATCATTTCCACTCCATCGATGAGTTCATCAATCCTAAAGCCGATCATCCCGGACGCCAGCTCGCAGCATTTGAATTTCACTCCCATTTCTACGCATTCGATGACACGTTCGTCATACGGGGGGATGCCGTGCTTTCCTTTTTTTGCAAGAATTACGCCCATCGGTCCCCAGAGCACGACTTCGACATCCAGCCCCTTCTTCCGGTAGTATTTTGCGAAGCGGAGCATCTCCATTGGCGCTGTGCTCTCGTACACCATGTTCTTGAGGAAGAGGAGGACTTTTGTGACCTTTTTTGGAGGCATATATTAGTATATTCTGGGCGGGGGTATTTTTAGGTATCTTTCAAAATGTTGTCTATTATCTCCTCAAACATATCATCAAAAGTTTTCTGTTCATAAGACGCCTTTTGCTTTGATCCTTTCATCTTCTTACCTTTTTGCATCTTTCCAGGTGGTTCAAAAAGTTCAACGGGTTCATCATCTGATAAAATTTTTTGAGTAGCATCCAAAATATCTATATTTTGCATCAGATACAGGTAATCATCTCTCTGTGATGCATTCTTAAGCACTGTATAGGCAAGGTTTATCCGTGGTGTTTTTTCAAGATTTCTATACTTATCGCGTATGACTTTTTCGATTTCTTTTTTATCATCAGGCAGCGAATTCTTATCTATCCCAAGCATCGAAAAAAGTGTTTCCCTGTTTGGAGGCAGATATTGCAGCCAGTCCTGGTTAGATTTGAGTATCTCATAAATGCGTTTCTTGAATTTTTCCGTTTCTTCGCTATTCGACAAAGCAAATAATACTATCTTTTCAAACAGGTTATTATCAAGACTTTCCCATCTTTTTTTCCTGTTCAACCTTTTTTCAACTTCTGAACTGCCCCCGAATTTCAACATAAAGCGCATTAAAAAATCATATTCTTCACGCGATGCCGGATTGCCAAGGATAACATAAATCTTCTTAAATAATTCCGAACCTCCATCGCAGCGTTTTTTAATTTCTTCCATCGAAGAATCGTGACCAAGTCCTGATATTTCATAAAAATCAGGCATCCCGTTCATATAAAAATCAATGTAGCTTTTATAGCGAGACATTAATGGTTCCATCCTGACGAAATCTTTTTCCACGTTTAAGCGGAGAGAATGCATCTGGATCAAATCATTTTTTTCAGTTGCAGGTATGCATTTTGTCATCTGTTCAAATACGAATAGCAATTCATCATATTCTTTTTGAAGCTTCGGATCGCTGAGGACTTCCAGTGATTCGTCGAGGATATAATCAGGATAACTTGAAAAAACAGATTTTAAGTGATACGCTTTTTCGACTTCATCTTTCCCTGTGCCTTTCCGGATGCCAAGCACGCAATAGAATGTAGGTGTACCTTCAAGAAGTTCTTCCGTCCATTCAGGATGATTCTCTTCGAATTTCTCAAATTTAGCAAGAAACCTGCCAATCCTGTGCGCATCCATATGGGCGGCGCTTACTTTCCAGTAGGGATCATCTTCAATTGGAATATCTTTTATAACCTCAGGAAGCTTTTCTTTCCTGGGTTTATTCTTATGCCAGCTCATTTATTTAATCGTCTGATCGTCTTATTTCTAACGTGCTGCCGCCTGTAATTTTTAGTTCGGAGATCTGTTGAGTCTCCTCAAGCTCGATATCATCAAAAAAAATTCCTTCGGTTTTACCCATTAAACCCTTTTGTTCCAGTTCGGTTTTCAGGTTCATTATAGTTTGTCCCGGATTCAGGTAGAGAGTCATGGCGTCTCGGGTCGAGGTGTTAGTAACGCATACTTCTATACTTTCCCTGCCTGACATTTTTTTCATCCATTTGCTTTTTTCCTTCTTTGAAAGCCTGCTCCGGGCTTCCAGTTTCACCGATCTCTGATTTCCCGAAATTTTTTCCACAGCCGTTACATTCAGTATCCCGAATTCTTTTCCCACCTCGAAACTTACATCGATCCGATCCATGAATGCGGGCATTGGTTCAACCGATATAAAGAAATCACCAAGATGCTCATTTTCCTCCGCAGTCTCACTTTCGCCCTGGTATACCTCGATCCGGACTTCTTTTGTGAAATCTGCCATATTGGTATAATTTCCTGTACGTATTATTGGAATCTTGGTGTTGCGTTCCAGTATTTTATTTATTGTGCCGTCAGCCATCAAAACCCCAAGGGAACTTGATATAACATCGCTTATTTCCAGGTTTTTGGCAACAGTTGATTTTTCTTTTCCATATTCCATGCCAGCTACGGCTGCTCCCAGCGCCACAGCCTCATAGGGATCAGGACCTTTTACTGGTTCTTTCCCGAAATATCGGGTCACAAAGTTTCGAACAGCCGGTATCAGGGTAGTTCCCCCCACAAGGAGTATGTCATCGATCTCATTTTTTTCAAGCGAAGCGTCATCCAGCGCCTGTTCGATAGGTTTTTTTGTCTGTTCGATGAGGTCTGTTTTCATCCCG
>CABMHZ010000109.1 GCA_902386115.1 uncultured archaeon
CAATGAATGCAAAAGATGTCCCCCTTGCTACTGAAGTCGTAAGGCAGGATGATGAGATAGACCGCCTGCACCTGTTGATATCAAAACAGTTCATGGATATCCTGCTTCATTCAAGGATATCCGAAAAAAGTGAACTGGGATTGATAGGCGCTTTCTACTACAGGCTGGCAAGTGACCAGTTAGAGCGCGTATCAGACCATGCGGGAAAGATCGCCGGCATAATAATGGAATCAGGCGAAAAAATTCCCGACTCCATGCTCGATGATATCATTAAGATCGGTATCATTTCTTATAAGCTTGTCAATGATTCGGTTGGTTCCTTCACGAAATGCAACGTAGAGCTTGCGAACAGGGTTATTGAAGAACATAAGAAAACAGGTGAGGATCTTCGCAGGATAAGACATCTTTCGACAGCTATGAATCCTGACGCCGTCATTTCTTTAGGTCTTATAGCTGATAGTGTGAAAAGGATAGGGGATTACGCTGCAAATATCGCAGAGTTAGCCATTGACTTCTCAAAGAGTATATAGACTATATACACTATATTCAAAAAAGCCTAATAAGGCATTATTCTATTTTCTGGCAATGAAGGCTATCCTGTTGCTTATCATCGGGCTGACTATAATGGCAGTGACGGCAGCCGGGTCTGACTGGGAAGAACATAGTGTGACCATCAAGTGGGGTGAAAGCATCAGTATTTCCAATTATAATATAACAGCAGTAGATTTCAGACCCGGGACTGTGGCAGAAGAGCCGGAAAAATGTGATAATGAACCTGATCCTTACAAAAGAAAACTTATGGGATGCGATGATTGGGTTTTATTGAGTATTTTCAAGGATGGCAATCATGTACTGGACGCTGCTCTGACAAAGGTGAATCATACTTATGCCGATGGAGCCGTATTTTATAATGAAACTACCTATAACGATGATGAAAGCTCACTCAGGATAATTGCGCAGGATGTTATCACAGGCTATAATATACCCACGCCTTATGCAGATCTTAAAATACTGGTGAAAGCGAACGAAAGTTATTTTGATATTGCAAAAAACCTGACGATAACCAAGATCGTGCCCGAGGAAGCTTTTGTAGATCCCTGCCACCCTTTAATCCCCGTGTCATTATCTGTTAAAAACATCGGGACATATAATATATCCTCCATCAGTGTGCAGGACCATGCTGGAGATAGTTTTATATCAGAATCACATGATTTGAACTGGAGTATATCATTAGACCGCGGTGAGATGTGGCAAACCCAATATCTGATCAAGCCGATTAATCCGGTTTCAGGAGCGAAATATGACATTCCTCCTGCAATGCTTTATAGAGCCGTTTACCGTAAAGTATATAATTTATCCACCGGCAACCAGAGTTTGATTTTGCGATCTTCTGATATTAATTTTTCAAAAACGATCGATGAGAAAGATGCAGGCAATGTGACCGTTAATTTGAGCGTCAAAAACAACGGAAGCCGGGCATCTTCGATAAAAGTCCGGGATTCTCTCCTTCCCGGCATGGAGATTGTTAGCGGAGATATGAACTTCAGCCTTGTCCTGCAGCCAGGGGTATATTATAACCAGAGTTACATCATAAAATTAAATAATATTTCCGGTAACATAACACTGCCTCCGGCTAACCTGACGTTTGTCGAGTACAGGACATGTTATGACGAGGACAACAAGCGGACGATTACAGGTTCAGGCATATCCAATCCAGTAAAAATAGAATTTGCATCGGCAGTTCCCGCACCGGTTCCGGTTCAGGTTACACCCGCCCCGGCTCCTTCTATTGAAAAACCTTCCATTGGAACTCTTCAGCTCCCTGGAATTAACGGGTCTCTATCGGTAAACGGATTTGTAATTCCATATAACTATCTGGCAATACTGGCAGGGGTACTGCTGTTGGCGGTAATTTTGTTCATCCTGAAAGTATGGAGATTGCTTGGTCTTTTTAAGTGAAGGGGTGTATCGCTATGAAGAACTCTATAATCTATATAGACAAATTATATCAGAGAAAAAAATACACAGGAATAATATGAAGATTATTAACGACACAAACGCCGTTTCTCCTGTGGTAGCTTCACTGATGCTTATTATGGTGGTAGCCGGAAGCGTTACCTTTCTTTCCGGGATGATGCAGAATATGGACTCCCAGACCGATAGGGTAGCAGGCGCGAGCACCAGTGCGGATCGGACATCCATTAAGATAAATATCATAAGCTCAGACCTCGCAGAGCCAGCCGTGGAGCCTCTTGTGCAGGCTTATAATGATAAGCGCCTCGGCGTGTTTCTCCAGCTACAGGTGAGCGGGACAATGGCTGTGAATTCAAATGTTTCCATCGGTGAGGTTGGTACCGGGATAGCGGATATAGGAGTTTCGGACAGGCTGCCAACTCCTGATGAGATGGGAAAATACCCCGACCTTGTAGCTCAAAAGATTGGTACTTCGGGAATCGTGGTCATTGTCAATAATGGTGCTGGCATAAACAACTTCAGCAAAGACAACCTCCAGGGATTTTACGACCGTCCCAACCCCGCGCTCACAGCATACCTGATGACAGGTTCCCCGGGCATACAGGAGGCTTTTTTGCAATATATCGGGAATGATTCTGTTAACCCGGACATTACTGCGGTTACAGGCAGCGCCGGAATGCTTAATGCTGTGAAAACCACGCCTGACTCTATAGGATTCATAGAATACAATTACGTTGACACTCAAGAACAACGTGGACCGGGTATTAACATCTCAAGCCTTTTTAACGAATCAAGCGGGATACAATACACAAATATGACCTATTCCAATTTCACACTGGCAGCCGCCAGCAGTGATGTGAATAATTCCTATTATCCTTTAGAGCTTGCCCATCCGCTCTATTTTGTAACCAGAGGTAATCCCTCACTTTCGGATTCTTTCATAAAGTGGGCAAGGTCATCCGAAGGACAGGATATTATAGAGAAGAACGGGTACATAAGCTACACAAGGGAATTTAACTAATGGATGATGGCTTATAGTTAAGTTCCTGAATAACCATAAAAAAACTGAAAATCTGACAGGATAACAGGATGAACTGGATTTTGTATATTTTATCCTGTCAATCCTGTTATCCCGTCCTGACATACAAAAATTATGTAAATTTAAGAACCATTGTCATAATGATAATGATGTATAAGTATATATATTATACAAATCTAACATATCATTATGTCGAAAAGTAATATGATCGGTAAGCTGATGGTATCTGTACCATTCTTCTTTGCATTATCTGCTATCATAGATTATTCCACGACCATCTGGTTTTCAGGCACCAGGGAATACCTTATCCAGAACGAATTCAGCCCGCTGCTGGTATATGCGGTCAAGAACGACATAATAATCCCCTACCTCGTGTTTACTGTGATATTCTATTTCTCTGTTTCTTACATCGCCCTGAAATTGCTCTCCCATGACGAAAAGCTCTTTTATCCTGCATCCGCCATTCTTGTCCTGATCTCGCTGGCACATACTTTCGGAGGCTTATCATGGTATTTCAAGAGTGAGGCATATTCCAGCACTATCCTTGCAATTTCAGCAGTTACAATTATGATGGCAATATTCCTGTCAGGATGGTCTATTTTGCAGAAAAGAAATGCAGGTTGAGTCTATATACTTCTATTGTTTCTATAGTGAAAAACTTTATTTTACAGTGCAACTAAAATCCTGTATGCGCAATGAAATAGTGGGCGTTATTCTGCTTTTTGTCATTTCACTTTACAGCGCCGCTTCGGTTTCATGGTATTCTCCGTCAGCAAATCTTCCGGCTGCCGTATTTGCGGTTTTTCCTGTGATGGGTGCGGCGGGTGTGGTATTTCTTGCCTATAAAAAGAAAGTGATTTGATCTTATCTTTTGGGAAAATGATTTAAGAACCGGCGCGAAATATTATTTAACATATGAAAGAACTTCGCACCGAAATCGAGATCCAGGCATCTGCCGACAGGGTGTGGCAAATACTCACTGACTTTGCCAGTTTTCCGGAGTGGAACCCGTTTATACGCCGCGCAAAAGGAGAAACGGTGAAGGGAGCGCGGATTTGAGGAAATGAATCATGCTCTTAAGATACGGGCGGAACAACCATCCGATTGATGAAATGTATAAACATAATAAAAATGAATAGTGCGCCGAAAGCAGAAGACAAGTGCCACCGGTACAGAC
>CABMHZ010000110.1 GCA_902386115.1 uncultured archaeon
CGCATCCACGCTTTCATCCCGCAGCGCCATGCGGCATGCGTCCTGGAACATCAGTGAATGATCTGCCCTGTAATGGTCAAGGTTCATTTTAGCGCCGAGAAGCAGCTTGCGTTGCATGTCACCGCCGATTACACTGACACCAAGCAGTCCTGACTCCACGAGTATGCCTCCAGTCCCGCAGAACGGGTCATGCAGGTTCTTATCAGGTTTTGAGATGTTCACAAGTGCAAGCGCCACCCTTGGCATCAGCACGCCGGGGTAAAAGAAAGGCTTGTAATGTGGTTTTCGCGCCTCAAATGCACTGCGGTCAATAGAACCTATTATTCGTCCGAATATGCTCTTATCCTCAGTAAGCAGTACCCTTAACTGCACTTCGGGATTTTTCAGGTCTGCATGTGCTCCTCTCCTAAAGAAGATGCCACCGAGGCGCTTCTCCATTTTTCCCGTGTCTATTGAAGAATACTCCCTTATGCGTTTGACCCTGATGCTGTACGTTTTATCAATTTCAAAACCTGACCTTTCCACAGTTTCCAGCACATCTTCCTCGCCCGCCCCGCCTATCCCGATAACTTCAGTGATATAATGGGTCATCGCAAGTTTTCTTTCAAGGATACCTGCAATTCTTTCCGCATCCGTTCTTATATCGACAATAAGGCAGCCGTCAAGCCTGTGGGCGATCTTAAAATCCGCGCGCACGGATTCAAGGCATGCGATAACTTCTGAAACAGGAATCGTACTGTGCTCGCCCGACAATTCAAATGAAAGTAACATATTTATACTGCCAGGCTTTCTTTGAGTTCTCTTAACATCTCAGCCATTACACCGTGCCATAAGAACTCCTTATCGAGTTTCTCTGTTATGGTTTTTTTTGCATACGCATCCTCGCACCATATTATATTGCGGTATTCCACGTCCCTGAAGATAAGACCATAAGCCGGGGCAGGTTCCAGCCCTTCAGAATACTCACCGGGCGACAGCATCTGTTCAAGCCATGCCAGGTCGCGAGCGCCGTTTCCTACCAGTTTCAGCGCCGTGGCGATCTTCCTCACCATATGCCAGATGAAATGGTTTGCCTGGATATCCAGGATCATGAACTCTCTTTCCACTCTCACATTGATGGATTGCACCATTGAAATGCTGCTCCTGTCATTGTCAGGCGTTGAAAAATTGGCAAAATCATGCACCCCCTTGAACATGCGTGAAGCATTGCGCAGCAGCGAGATATTGTACTCACCGCACGTGATATACCTGTATTCACGGCTAAGCGCGTCGCGTCTCGGGTCAAAATCATCGGGCACGTAAGCGCTCGCCCATATCCATATACCTGACGGAAGTTTACTGTTCAACACCCTGGGTATGGCGATATCCGGTTTTTCCGTATTGAATGCTATCACCTGTCCGAGCGCATGCACTCCTGCATCCGTGCGACCCGCTGCGATATAGTTGGCTTCGTGAGGATTATCAATTATCTCAAGCTCCTGAAGAGCCCTGAAGAGTTCTCCCTCTATTGTATTAACGTCGGGCTGTACCTGGAACCCGTGATAATCCGTGCCAATGTAGGCGACTTTCAGAGCAATCCGCATCCGATTTAAATTGGTATATCGACGTATAAATATTAGCCTGTCCTGATACTGCAATTCTTAAGAGCCACGTTATTTTTTGAAAGATAAATATATATGATAATAAGTATCATACTAATTCAAGGGAACTTGAAAATTGGAAAATCAAAATGGTTTCGAATGAGATTCTAATACATAATATAGGGGGGCACCTGGAACTCAAGGAAAGTGAGATAGTCATGCTTTTCCTGGTTTTCGGTGCCATGCTCGCAGTGGCTCCTATCTACAGGAAGAAATGTCTTCCGAAAATGAGCCTGATATATGCGGGATTTCTCTTTTTGATATACGGTTATGTATTTACCCTTTTGAAAGACATCTTCTATTATGGCCTTTTTAATCTGCTTGAACACGTCTCGTATGCAATATCCGGTGTGGTATTCGCCGCGGGATGCCTGAGATTATTACAGGGGGGCGAAGATGAATTTAATTCCGGTCACTGACATAATCTCGACCATAGGTTTTGCTGCTGCTTTGTTCTTCACTTTTCAGATCGGGGAGGACATTTTAGACAGGACAACTCGGTTCTTTCTCTCTGTCAGCATGTGCTCATACTTATTTGTGGGTATCAGTAACGTGCTTGAGTGGGCTCATGTCACCAATTTTCCTGTCATTTACAGGGATTATGCTATTATCATTTTCATTCCTTTCTTTGTGTGCTTTGTTTATTCATATGGGAACAACAAACTCAAAAAACGTAGTGCTGCGGATAAAGAACTTCAGGGGTATGAGACAAATCAGATTGCTGGACCCAACGGAGGAAAATAATGACAAGGATCCTCGTGGCAGAGGACAATCCCACTAATATGGAACTTGCGCTTGAGATACTCAGAAGCATGGGTTTTGTTGTGCGCGGAGCCAAAGACGGGAATATTGCCCTGATGATGGCTGAAAAGGAATCTTATGATGTGGTGGTACTTGACATAGAGATGCCGGGGAAGAACGGTGTTGAGGTGTTAAACATTCTCAGGAGCATGCCAAAGTACAGGGACGTGCCTGCCATCGCGCTCACTGCATATGCCATGAAGGGCGACAAGGAGCGGTTCCTTGAGGCAGGGTTCAATATGTATTTTCCAAAACCGCTGGATGTTGTCGAGTTCATGAGAGCAATGGAAAAATACAAAGACTGAAGATAAAGACAGATATATATAACACCTCATACTAATTATTAATATGATGATTTTAAGATGGTAAAAGTAATCCTCGTTGAAGACAATCTCCTGAATATGGAATTGATACTTGAGATACTTATGTCGCAGGATTTCACTGTTGATACGGCTGAAGATGGAGAAAAGGCAATTAAAAAGACCGAAAATACAACCTACGACGTTATACTTATGGATATAGCGCTGCCCGGAATAGACGGCGTTGAGGCGACTAAAATAATAAAAAGCAAACCAGGATTTAAATGTGTGCCATTTGTCGCCCTGACCGCATTTGCCATGGCAGGGGACAAGGAAAGATTGCTTAAAGCAGGCTTTGACGATTACATATCCAAACCTCTGGATGTCCACGACTTCATAGCGAAAATGGGAAAGTACAGGAAGTAGCGATGGGCAGGTCAAAGATCCTTGTCGTGGATGATGAGCCGTTGAATGTTGAGCTTCTGGAAGGGATACTATCGAAGGAATATGATGTCGTTACGGCGATGAGCGGGGCAGAAGCCCTGATAAAAGTGGAAAATACATTTCCAGACCTTGTGCTTCTGGATATTATGATGCCCAATATGAACGGATACGCAGTGTGCAAGAGTCTCAAAACCAGCCCCAGTACCATGTCTATCCCCGTTGTGATGGTTACAGCCCTTAAGGAGAAAGAGGACAGGATTAGGGCTATAGAGGCGGGAGCGGATGATTTTTTAAGCAAGCCTGTGGACATGTATGAACTGAATGCCAGGGTGAGATCGCTTCTTCGTGCCAAGCAGTATCATGATAGCCTTGTTGAAGAACGGGAGAGGCTTCTGATATACAGTTCTGCGCTTAACAGCATGGATGATTGCGTGATAATAACCAACATGAGCGGGGATATAAAGTTTGCAAATCCTGCATTTGAAAGAAAATACGGCTACTCGCAGGATGAAATTACAAGGATGCATATCAGCGCTATCAGACATCCTGATAGCAATCTGATGCTTGATAAGGACAGCCTGATGCAGGATACGAAACATGAATGGAAGGGTAACCTTGCCAGTGTTAACAGGCACGGGCTCAGGCTTAATATGACTATCAAGTGTTCTCCCGTGATAAAGGATAACAGGCATATAAATCTCGTGTTCGTGTTGAGGGAACAAACGTAACTACCGCTATTTTATAGTATATCCCGACATAGTGCCGTTATACAGGGGCAATTGTCATAAGAGATAATGAAACCGGAATTAATCTATATTATACCACAAGTCAGGGAACCGGCGGCGTGATACGGCAGCAGATCGAGGACTTCACGGTTGAAGAGATCACGAACAGGATTGAGACCACGAACGGGAAATATCTTATCGTTGAACTCAGCAAACGGAACTGGGACACGCACCATCTCATGCGAGAGCTGTCACGCATCCTGAGGGTTAGCCAGGACAGGTTCGGCTGGGCGGGAACGAAGGACAGGCGCGCGTTCACGAAACAGAAGATAAGTATCTGGGACATGAGCGAGGAGGAGGTGTCACGTATAAGGCTTAAGGACGTGGAACTTACTCCGGTCGGGCGCTCGAACAGGAAGATCAGTCTCGGCGACCTGTGGGGCAACAGATTTAAAATTACGATACGTGATATCGCACTTGCACCGGATGAAACGCTTCGGCGGGTGGCTGCCATCACAAAGGAACTGGAGAATGGAGCGCCCAATTTCTTTGGCGTGCAGAGGTTCGGGGA
>CABMHZ010000111.1 GCA_902386115.1 uncultured archaeon
ATTGCATCCAAACGAAATACAGGAAAAAGTCATTATCGTCCTTCCGACCGAGATCGTGATGAATGACGAAATGAGCCTTTTTGAAACCGTGGACGCAAAATAATATCCGGGATCGATATGGCGCTAAATTACGATGAGATAGTCGGGAAATTCGATAAGTATATCTTCAACACATACACCCGCCAGCCGATAGCAATAAAAAAGGCTTGCGGGGCAGTTGTGACAGATGTGAACGGGAAAGAATACATCGATTGCGTTGCAGGCATAGCGGTAAATAACGTGGGGCACTGCCATCCTGCCGTAGTGGAAGCGATAAAAAGGCAGTCAGAGCAGTTGATACATGTTTATAACCTGTATTACACAGAACAGCAGGCGTTGCTGGCAGAGGGGCTTGTTAACCTTACGGAGATGGACAGGATATTCTTCTGCAACTCAGGAGCCGAGGCTGTGGAAGGCGCGCTGAAACTTGCCCGCAAAGCCACCGGAAAAAAGGTATTTATCGCTACGGAACACGCCTTCCACGGAAGGACGCGCGGCGCGCTCTCGGTGACGCACAAGGAAAAATACCGCAAACCATTTGAGCCTCTTGCACCTGCGGTTTTTGTCCCGTACAATGATGCTGGCGCTATCAGGGAAGCCATAACAAACGATACGGCAGGCGTCATACTTGAGCCTGTGCAGGGAGAGGCAGGCGTGATAATACCGGATGACGGGTATCTCGGGGAAATCCGGGAAATATGTGATGAAACGGGCACGCTAATGATACTTGACGAAGTGCAGACCGGTTTTGGAAGGACGGGAAAATGGTTCGCGCGTGAGCATTCAGGCATCAAACCGGATATAATGACGCTGGCAAAGGCAATGGGCGGAGGATTCCCCATGGGCGCGAAGCTCGCGCGGGAAGACGTTGCGGCTAATTTCGGGCGCGGAGACCATGCCTCAACCTTTGGCGGAAATGCGCTTTCATGCGCAGTAGCCCTTTCGAACATTGAAGTCATAAAAAAAGAAAAACTTGTCGCAAAAGCGAGCGATCTGGGAGCATATCTTATGGAAGAGCTCAAAGCGCTGGATAAGGATTATGTAAAAGAGGTACGCGGCAAAGGACTGATGGTAGGAATGGAACTTTCCATAAAATGCGAGGACATAGTTGCAAAGGCGAGAGAGTGCGGAGTGCTCCTTAACTGCACCTCGGATTCCGTGCTTCGTTTCGTGCCTCCCCTCATGATCTCAAAGGAACAACTGGATACTGTAGTTGGTGTGATAAATGAGATCTGAGAGACTTGTACGGGATTCAGTAAAAGAAATAAAAGAGTACGTTCCGGGGAAGTCCATCGAGGAGATCGCCCTCAAGTACAGCCTTGACCCGGAAAAGATAATAAAACTGGGCTCCAACGAAAATCCGCTCGGACCTTCCCCACTTGCTGTGGAAGCCATCAGGGTAAAAGCCGGTAAAGTCCATTTATATCCGCCTTCGGATGCGCTTGAATTGCGCAGCGCGCTCTCGGATTTCACAGGATACCCTCAAAACAACATCGTGGTGTCCGGGAACGGCATGGACGGCATCCTTGATACGATGATGAGGCTGTTCATGTCGCCGGGCGCTGAAACCGTGATCCCGATACCCACGTTCTCGTATTACGAGATTGCAACACTTGCCAATGGCGGAAAACCTGTTTTTGTAAAAAGGGATAAGGATTTTGAAATAAACCACAGGGAAATCCTTGCAGCGGTCAACAGCAAAACCAGGATGATATTCCTTTGTTCACCCAACAATCCTTCAGGGAATCTCATCGGGGAAGAAATGGTCAGGAAGATACTTGATAATACCGGAGCGATCGTTTTCATCGATGAGGCGTATGTGGATTTTGCAGAGAACAGTCTTTCTGGTCTTGTTAAAGAACACGAGAACCTTATTGTTGGGCGGACGTTCTCAAAAGCACTGGGTCTTGCCGGCATGCGACTCGGCTATGCCATTGTTCCTGACTGGCTCTCCCGTGATTATATGAAAGTCATGACGCCCTTCTCGGTGGATGTACTGTCAATCGCAGCCGGAATTGCTGCTCTTGGCGACGCGAAGTATATCAAAAAAAGCATCGAGACCATTAAAAAAGGTCGCGAACAGCTTGCCGATGGACTTGAACCCCTGTGCAGGGTTTACCCGAGCCAGGCGAATTTTATGATGATAGACGTAGCTCCGCGCACGGCAGCAGGGGTGTGTGAAAAACTGTTGAGAATGGGAATAATAGTCCGGGACTGCACCTCATTCAGGGGGGCGGACGATTCGCTTATAAGGATAACCGCAGGAACAAGGGAACAGAACAAAAAAGTAATTGCAGCAATGGAAATGATATTATGACAGGAATGATCATCGCCCTCACGGGCACGCCTGGGACCGGAAAGACAACCGTATGCGAATTCATAAAGGAACATTCCCAGTACAGGGATAAGTACCGTATTATCGATCTTCATAAACTCATTCTGGACGAGAAGATATACACGGGAAGGGATGAGATGCGTGACACCTACATCGCGGACATGGACCGGCTGAGGAAGAGGGTGGCAGAATTAATCGAACAGACGCCAGTCGGTATGGATACCATCATAGAAGGACATATTTCGCATTATCTCGCGGCTGATATCATTATAGTGCTTCGCGCTTCGCCCGTGGCTCTCAGGAAACGGCTCGGGAAACGGAGGGAATATTCCTACGAGAAGATCAAAGAGAACTCGGATGCCGAGGCGCTGGACGTGATCCTTGTGGAATCCGTGGAGACAGGAAGGAAGGTATTTGAGATAAACACCACTGACATGAACCTGATATCCGTGGTAAAATCCGTGATCGAGATAATAGAATCCGTAAAAAAAGGGAAAGTCCCTGAAGAATATCTGCCCGGCAAGAACAACTGGATAGAGCAGGTCGAACTGTAATTACCACATTTCTTTATGGACTAAGGTCTCAAGTTTATTTCTTGGCGGGGCGGACGGCTTTTCGTCTGTAAAACCCAGAGGTACTATCGCAATGGGTTTTATGTTGTAAGGAATGGAAAGGAGTTCACACACTGCAAATTCATCAAATGCGCCCACCCAGCATGAGGCAAGCCCCATGCCATGCGCTGCGATAAGGAAAGTCATAACGCTTGCTGTAGCATCCTGTATCGCATAAAGTTCCCCTCTCCACTCGTATCTCCGGGATGACCGTTCGATGTTCGCAACGAACACGATTATAACAGGAGCCTGTTCAATGAAGGACTGGTTTAGGGCTGCTGCCGCTAATTTCTGTTTTGTTATTTAATTTGTCACGACAATAAAATCCCGCGCCTGGAGGTTGCCGGCGGAGGGCGCCATCTGCGCAAGACCCAGTAATTCATCGACAATCTCTTTTCCAACAGGAGTTACATTAAATCTCCTGACAGACCGTCTCTCTTTTATGGCTTCAATACATTCCATATTATCCTCTTTTCTTCTATTTTTTCGCCGATCAACCATATCCGTATATGAAATCAGGCAAGCTTTGTCTGCTGGAATCTCGCTTTTAACCCGTCAAGGTCGATGAGGTCATCCAGTATGTTTATCATAACCTGTGCCCCCCGGGTATGTACGCTGCTGTCTTCCCCGGTTATCTCATATGCAGGGTCGTCGTTCGGTATCTTTATACGCGTCACGGCAGCCCTGTGTTCTTTCAGGCGGGGCTCTTTTGACTCCTTAACGGTTTTGGTTTTTTGTGCCTCGATTCCGAGCAGTTCAAGCTCGTGCCTGAAACAGGGGCGCCCGAACAGGGAGGTGAGAATGAATACAGCCACTTCCTGTTTTTCCGGATGCTCCATGCCGGAAAGGTGTTTTTTCAGGACAGCGTATATATCCCTGTTCATTTCATTTTTTACAACATAAACCTTGGACGGCGGTATTTCCACTTCCTCAAGATACCCCATATCCGTAAGGGCTCGCAGGTATCCGGTAAGGATTAATCTGTGCTGGTCGTACCCGCTATTCTTTAATTCCCGCGCTATCCGGCTTATGGACATCTGCTGTCGGTTAAGTATCTCTGCAAGAATGTTATAGAACTCAGACATACCATACTTAATTTGGTAACAAACCGGATAAATGCTTTGGTTGGGATGAATATATATTATATCCCGCATATATTACAGTTAAATGGAACAGACCGAACTACAGGAATTTAAGAAAATACTGATACCTCTTGATGGTTCAAAACTGGCTGAAGGGGCGCTAAAATACGGAATGAGCATTGCTGAAAAATTCAAAGCCGAAATAATCATTGTTTCGGTATTTTCATCAAAAAACCCGGACGGCATTTTTAAGCACAGGATACGGGAAACAGATCCGGAACTTTCTCTTGAAATTGAAAAGATGCCTATAGCGTTACTTATGGAGAATTATCACAATGTCATAAAGAAGGCTGGCAAAGCTCATGGGGTCAGTGTCAGAGGCGTGCTGAAAGATGGGGAGGTGTCAACGAAATCCGTGGTGAATTTCCTGCATGAAGTGTTTGAGAAAGAGAATCCAGACCTTGTCATCCTTTCGTCGCATGGAAGGACAGGATTTAATAAACTGAAACTTGGAAGCGTGACCGAAGAGCTTATTAAAATCCATGGCATGTCAGTTCTCTGTGTTAAATGATGGAAACGGATATTATTTTTTCACCGGTGCTTGATAGTTTTCTGGAGATACGATATAATACTGCGATTTCTTCTGTCAGGTTTATCGGTTCCGGGAATAAACCGGTGCGGAAAAGAGTGAAAACAAGTTTTGAGCTTGAGGAATATTTCAGGGGGGAGAGATTTGAGTTCTCTTGTGATGTTGACCTTTCAGGTTTATCTGATTTCACGCGCAGGGTGCTTGAGGAGACGCGAAAAATAAAGTACGGGACAACCATAACATATTCCGAGCTTGCCCGCAGGATCAAAAGTAGTGCTGTCAGGGCTGTAGGCGGCGCTCTGGGGCGAAATCCAGTCCCGATAATCATCCCGTGCCACAGGGTCGTGGCTAAGAACGGTATCGGGGGATATTCATCCGGCGTGGATGTGAAAATTAAATTGCTTGAGCTTGAACGGAAGCATTTACAGTACTTCCGATTTAGCTTAGTTCCGAACAAGCAACTCTGAAATACTCAATTTGACCTCACATAAAATGCTTCTATTTCCATCACAAAAAGAAAAATTATACTTCTATCTATTTATTTCTGAAA
>CABMHZ010000112.1 GCA_902386115.1 uncultured archaeon
ACACCTCAGGTGCGCCTTTTTCATTGTAATTAAGGTTCAATTTCCTGCACACCAAGCCCTGGAGCGTCTTGACATCTTCATCGCTCATGTGGCGGAACCTGCCCTGCATCATCAAATAATCCTTCACTCTTTTCATCTTCCCGGGTTTATGAGTTATCTTCTTTTCCCCGTTCTCCACTTCGTAGAGCGTCCACATCCCGCTCTCCACTGCAAGCTTTGTGATCGCTACTGTCTTAGCAGGGTCTATCTTCCAGCCCGGGACGCAGGGTGTGAACATATGGAGAAAGCGGAAACCCTTTATGCTTTTTGCTTTTTCCACTTTCTTTATGAAATCCAGCGGATGACCGATGGATAGTGTTGCATAATAGGGAATTTCGTGAGCCGCCACTATCTCGCCCAGGTTCTTCTTGAACCTGCGGTTTCCCTGCACCTTTGAGCCAACAGGCGTTGTTGTCGTCCATGCGCCAAAAGGTGTCCCGCCGCTTCGCTGGATGCCGGTATTCATGTACGCTTCATTATCAACGCAAATATAAATTACATCGTCGTTTCGCTCAGCCGCACCGGACATGCTCTGTAACCCGATATCATACGTCCCGCCGTCTCCAGCGAATCCAACAGCAGTCACCTTTTTTCCTTTTTTCTCAAAAGCTGCCTGCATCCCGGTCAAACAAGCTCCAGTGTTCTCGAAAGCCGTATGGAAAAACGGGACTTTCCATGCCCCGTAGGGATACGTGCTGCCGAAAACCACAGCGCAGCTTGCGGGAACATACACCGATGTATCCTTTCCTAATATCCTTATTGCATTGCGTATCGACATCGCAACGCCACAGCCCGGGCACGCGGTATGCCCGCATACGAACAGGTCTTCATCAGGCAGGTCCTTTATTCTCATACGCTCTCACCCCGCGTATTATGCCAGTTTACAGTGTTCACATTTTCACCTTTTGCCGCCCGAAGCGTTAATTCGAACATCTTTCTTATCTGCCACTCGGTCACGTCCCTTCCACCAAGCCCGGCAAGATGGTTTATGATAGGAATACTGAGACCATACAGCGCAGACCGTGTCTCATTGAACGCCTGTCCTCCGCCGATGAAAGAAAGGGATCGGTCTACAACGCCTACTGCACCTGTATCTTTCAATGCCTTCTTCAATTCCTCCGACGGGAACGGTCTGAAAAAACGCAGTTTAACAAGTCCTACTTTTTCCCCTTCCTGCCGCAGCTCATCAACCACCTGCCGCGAAGTGCTCGTGACCGTGCCCATTGTCACAAGAGCAACCTCTGCATCATCAATACGATATGTATCGATAAGCCCGCCGTAATCCCTGCCAAACCGCCTCGTAAAATCATCGTTTACTTCCTGTATCACACTTTTCGCGGATTCCACGGCTCCTGCTGTCTGCCTGCGCAGTTCCATGATGTATTCGGCAGGCATGAAAGTTCCTATCATCGCAGGTCTTGAAGGATCAAGTATTACATCAGGTTCATACGGCGGCAGGAACGAATCTACATCCTGCTGCTCAGGTATGTCCACCGGTTCGACCGTATGCGTGAGAACGAAGCCGTCAAGGCACGGCATCACGGGAAGAAGGACGCGCTTATCCTCGGCTATCCTGTACGCCTGTATGACCATGTCAAGTGCTTCCTGGTTATCCTCAACATACACCTGGAGCCAGCCCGAGTCACGGACACCCATCGAATCATTGTACTCGCACCATATTCCGGGAGGACCGCCCAGTGTCCGGTTGGCATTCGCCATTACAACAGGAAGACGAAGCGGGGCAGTTGCATAGACCATCTCGTGCATGAACGCAAGACCCTGTGACGAAGTGGCTGTGAAAACCCTCGCGCCTGCTGCTTCTGCTGCTGCTGCTGCGCTCATTACGCTGTGCTCAGATTCCATTGTGAGGAACTTTGTGTCCATCTCACCGTCATTAACAAAATCGGCTATATGTTCGATTATAAGCGTCTGCGGGGTGATTGGGTACGCAGGAACCACTTCGACGCGTGACAGTTTGGCGCCTATCGCCACTGCATGGTCGCCTGTAATTACCTTCTTCATGTTTTTCCCCTCACCATTTTAATGGCGTCCACAGGACATTCATTTGCGCACACGCCGCAGCCCTTACAATAATCGTAATTTGTCATGAGGTCGCCCCTCTCTGATATTCGTACTATCGTCCCTTCAGGGCAGTAGAACCAGCACAGGAGGCACATGGTGCATTTTTCCCTGTCGCGAACGGGACGGAATGTCGCCCACCCGAATACCTTGTTCTCCACAAAACTCCCCGGACCTATCAGTCCTGCCTCGGTCCTGCTCTCCACGAGCACTCCACCCGGCGGGAGTTCCTGGTATGCAGTGAGCCACTGCTTCTTTGCTTCGAGCTTTTTTACGCCTCTGCTTTTTCCGATAACAGTTCTCTAATAAGCAGTCCTTGCGGCAAGGGCATTCCTTTCACCTACGTTTGCCCCCAGCTTCTCGCCGAATCTTCGTTTGATAGCTTCCTCGATGGATTCTATCTTTACAATACCTGTTGTTTTTGCCAGCGCACCAAGAATAGCAGTATTAGTGATCGGGGCTTTCAGGATCTCAAGCGCCACTGATGTAGCATCCACTGCTGCTGTTGTGATCTCTTTTCCAAGGTCGATATCTTCAGGTTTATCCCTTGAATTAATTACAACTGAACCGTTCGCTTTCAGACCTGCGACCATGTCTATGGTATCAAGAAGCGAATCGTCAAGCACTACAACGCAGTCCGGGGAATAGACCTGCGTCTTGCTATATATCTTTTTTGAGTCTATCCGTGCAAAGGCAAGAACAGGGGCACCGCGCCTTTCGGCTCCAAAAAAGGGAAATGCTACGGCATAATTCCCTTCAATTACGGCAGCCTCGGCAAGCGTTTGTGCAGCCATGACCGCCCCCTGCCCGCCCCTGCCGTGAAACCGCAGCTCGAACATGTCTGCCTATTCGCAGGAACCGGGTAACAGGATATTACCACATTCATGGCATACGAATCTCGGAAGACCCTTCTTCAATATCCTGACAGGAGCAGGGTATCCGCCCTCCCATATCGGAAGGTCTATCCTGTGTGCATGTTCCATGCAAAGCCCCATGCCGCACATAATACATACAGCGACGGCTTCTTCATCAGTCCCGTTTTCAGCACATTCATAACATTTCAACATAATGATCACCAGTTCTCCTTGAGAGCTTCATGACAGGGCTGGCACATTATTCTTCTCAAGCGTTCAATATCTTTTTCAAGCCTTACAGGATAATCCCCTTTCCATACCGGTGTTTCTTCCCTGATGGAATGTTTCATGCACACGCCCATCCCGCAAATGATACATACTGCTACTGCATCTGAATCTTTTCCCTGTTTCGCACAAATATAGCATTTCAAATCATTCACTCTCCGTTTGACCTTCATCCATCATGAGACCTTCTTTTATCAACAGGTCGCTCCTGACAGCATGGGTCACATCTTCATATTCACCGAGAACTTTTCGTATCTCTTTTACCAGTTCGTTGAGTACGCTTCTCTGGCAGGTCTCACCTCTCGTTATTCCGCTCACGATTGCTACAACGGTGCCTTCCGTCTCCGGGACTTTTGGCTTCACATATTTTGTCCTAATTCCTGCCTTTGCGAAATCCTCAAAATCGATCGGGTACTCGCATGCAATGACCGCGGGAATGTTGACGTATTTGAGTATTTTCTTTGTTTTCAAAACGATGTGCGCGTTAACATTCCCCATATGTATCAGAACAAGCTTGTGGCGGGCTATCTGCTCGATCTCTTTTGCAGTGATACCGAATTTTGGCCCATAGCCTTTTGCGGTTGACGAAGAGCCAAGTTCATCCATTGGGATACCGGCTCCTGCCTCAAATACAAGAACGCTTACCTGTATGCCTTCTCTCCTTAGCCCGTATGTGATCTCGCATACGGGTTTGGTGATGTGCCGCCTGCCCGGGGTCATAGCTATCGCAACAACATCGGGTCTGGCAGCCTCAGAGATAGTCCCGCGCTGGGCTATGCCGCCTCCGCGACCAAGTCCCATCGCTTCCCTGCAATCAACTAACTGCGTATCTCTTCCGAACATGTTTATTTCTTTATTCCAAGCGTGGTCTCCCACGTATCTGCATGACCTTCCTCGTCCGAGAGTATCTCTTCGAGCATGAGCCTTGTAGTGGGGTCATTCTCTTCTATCGCGAGTTTGATATGATCTTTATATTGTTTGATGGCTGCATTCTCTTTTGCAAGGTCATCGGTTATCATCTTCTTAAGGTCTCCGCCTTCCACGATGGGTTCCGGCTTCTTGGTGGGTATCCCGCCAAGGTAAACGATGCGCTCGCCGAGTTTCTCGGCATGCCCCATCTCATCTTTTGCCGTTGATTTGAATATCTCAAGCACGGCAGGGCTTTCCATACCCTCTCCCTCATAATGATGTTTCATGTACTGTATTATGGCGCTGAGTTCTCCTTCTCTGTCCTTGTTCAATGCGTCTATTAATTTCTGGCTCATCTTTTCCTCCCTTTATTATTTATTGATGAATCTATGAACTTGAAAGTATTTTAACTTTTTACCTATCTTGGTCTTTTGCCGGGCATACAGCCGTGACCGCCGTGTTCTTCTTTTCCTTCAAGCAGCTTGAGAGCCCTTCTGCACGAGGCTACTCCGGGCGCTCCGGACGTGATGAAAACAACATTCATGGTCTCCATGATCTCTTCTTTTGTAGCGCCGTGGTTGAGTGCGCTTCTCATCTGGGATTCACAGCATACATCGCATCTCTGGGAAGCCATGACAGCAAGCGACATCAATACTTTTACTTTGGCTGAAAGAGCACCATCCTGCTGGATGTTGTCGTCGCATTTCTTATAATGCTCGAACAATTCAGGATTCATCTCCCCCATCATGTTCATGATCTCTGGCGTAAATCCCATTTTATCGTCTATGCTTTTGATTACTTTCTGTGGTTCCATGTTTATTCTCCCATACTCTAATTGTTCGCAGTCGATTTAATCTTTTCCCGTAATTCTGGAAGGGACATAAAAGGAAAGAACAGGAGAATCATCTGTCAAAGAAGCAATTTCAAAGGCACAGTACCATTTATTTAAAATGCCGGTCTGATTGAAATTTATTTTATTTGATCAGGATGTTGGTCAGCCGGATCCACATTATATTGATGATCCCGCCAAGCAGGACAATTATCATATCGTCAGAATGCAGAGCCGAAAAATGGAACAGTTCCCTGAATATCGGTACATAAAGTACCATAATAAGTGATATAAGCGCTGCTGAAACTACGATCCATAATGCTTTGTTCTCGGAATATATTGTTTTTAGAATGCTTCCATCCAGTGACAGGTTTGAAATTATCAGTGTTAAATTGGCGATAACAAGAAATGCAAAGGTTATTGTACGGGCTTCGTTTTCTTCCTTTCCCATATACAATGCTAAAAGAAACACTATCAAAACAAAAATAAGCACGCTCAATCCCTGGAACAAGCCTCTTATAAGGCTTTTTCTCCCGAACAACCTTTCCTTAAGGTCCCTGGGCGGTCTGTTCATGATATTTTTCTCTTCTTTTTCAGCCTCAAAAACCACTGAACAGGCAGGGTCTATTATCAATTCCAGGAAAGCTATGTGAGCAGGCAAAAGAATGAGAGGTAGCTCCATCCCGTTCACAGGGTTAAAAAATATTATAGGGAATAGCGCAAGCCCTGCAATAGGCACATGAACCGAAAAAATATAGGTGATAGCTTTCTTGAGGTTATCGAATATCCTTCTCCCAAGCCTGACCGCAGCGACTATGGATGAAAAGTCGTCATTGAGAAGCACGATGGACGATGACTCTCGCGCAACATCAGTGCCCCTTTCTCCCATCGCGATACCGATGTGAGCCGATTTCAAGGCAGGAGCATCATTTACGCCGTCCCCTGTCATTGCAACTACTTCCCCATTTGCCTTTAACGCATTAACGATCGCCAGTTTTTGTTCAGGTACTACTCTGGCAAAAATATTCGTTGTCTTAATTTTCTCCTGGAGATCTGGCAGGCTCATTTGGGAAAGATGGGAGCCTGTAATGATCGTGTCCGGGTTTTTCAAACCTATCTGTCTGGCAATGTGCACGGCAGTCCCGGGAAAATCCCCGGTTATCATAATGACCCTCATTCCTGCATTGTAACATTCGGATACTGCCGCCGGAACCGAAGGGCGAACAGGATCTATAAAACCGAGCAATCCGATAAACTCAAAAATGAAATCATGCTGCTTATCAGGCAAAGGCTCTTCATGAAATATTGCGCGGGCTACCCCAAGTACCCTGAGACCATTTTCCGCCATCGCCTGCACGCGTGACAGCATCTCATTTTTTTTCATCTCGTCCAGATGGCACAGGTCAATTATTGCTTCTGGAGAGCCTTTTGCGGCGATCACATGCTTTCGCCGGTCATGGGATTCCCATACATTTGATAACGCCAGGAGGTTTTTTGAGAGAGGATACTCCCGTACGAGCTTCCAGTTCTTATGAACGTGTTCCGAATTTGAAAGAAATTTTTCGGTGTCGTTTTTTATTTCCTTCTCGACCGGGTCAAAAGGGTCTGTCTGGCTTGCAAGATTGCTGTATTCAAGTAATTCATGGAACTTTTCAGGGAGCGGTAGATGCCCATTTTTGGCTACATCATAAAATTCATCTCCGGAATAAAGCGAGCTTAATATCATCCTGTTCATTGTCAGTGTCCCGGTCTTATCCACGCATAGCACCGTTGCAGAGCCAAGTGTTTCAATGGCAGGCATCCGCCGGGTCAAAACATGCCTTTTTGACATGCGCCATGCTCCCATGCTCATAAAGATCAACAAGACCACAGAAAACTCTTCAGGAAGCAAAGCCATGCTCAAACTTACTCCAGCCAGGAACCCGTTCAGCCAGTCGCCTCTTGTCATTCCGTAAACTATCACTACAAAAATACACAGTATCAATCCAACGATAGCGAAATTACGTACAAGAAGTGACGTTTCTTTCTTAAGTAAAGTCTCTTCCTGATTGATGGTCGAAAGAGCCTTTCCGATTTTACCCATTTCCGTGCGTATTCCTGTCCCGGTCACTTTCGCCATCCCGTGACCCTGAACTACAAGCGTGCCTGAGTAAATGAACGGCAGATCATCCCCGCCCGGATTCCCGGGTAACGCTTTTCCGTCGCAGTATGATTTTCTGACATGCAGTGATTCGCCTGTAAGCATGGATTCGTCAACAAGAAGGTTTGAGCAGAAAAGTAAGGTCCCGTCAGCCGGAATGCGGTCGCCTTCCCTTAACATGATAATGTCATCCCTGACAACCTCCCGCCCCGGAATACGTTTCTGCTTTCCGTTCCTAACCACAAGCGCCCTCGGGCTTGACAGGTTTTTCAGAGCATATAGCGCCCTCTCGCTTTTTCTTTCCTGATAAAAAGTTATTCCCACGACCACGAAAACAAAAAAGAGCAACATCAGAGCGTCATTTTCTTCTCCAAGGATAAGATAGATAATTCCCGAACCCAGCAGGAGTAACAGCATAGGTTCACGAATGATATTGACCAGAATAGTAAAAACGTTCTGTTTTTTTTGAGATGGAAGTTCGTTAAAACCTTCTCCTTTAAGTCTTCTGGCTGCATCGTCTTCCGATAGTCCGGTTATGCCCTCAAGATCAAATTTTTGTTCCATACTATCTTATGAATAATTCTTTTCACTCTTCATATATCAATTAGCAGGATATTATTTAAAAACAATCATATTGTTATTGAAAAAATTGACCTTTGGGTTGGGGTATTAGATAGCAGGTACTTGCCAGAAAAGGTTGATAGTATAGAAATCAAGATAGAAAAACATAAAGACAAGAATGACTTATATTCTATTTTACATGGAACAAGGAGATCGAACATGGGTCTTAAAGAATGGATAATACCACAGGATAAACACTTTTTTAATATGCTTGAAAATGAATCGCAAAACGTGCTTGACGGCTCGAATGCGTTCCTTGACCTGCTTAAGAATTATGAAAATGTCAAGGAGAAACAGCAAAAAATAAAGGATATCGAGCACCAGGGGGACGATTTCGTGCATGAAATATTCGAAGAACTCAATAAATCATTCATAACTCCGATAGACCATGAGGATATTTCAAAACTTGCTTCTGCGTTTGACGATGTGCTTGATTATATCGATGGCACTGCGACGCGCCTCGTTCTTTATGAGATCAAAAAGCCAGAAGAGAATATGATAAAACTCACGGAAGTGCTCGTGAAGCAGGCAGATGAGTTGAATAATGCGATGCTTGGTCTTCGCAACCTCAAGAACCCGAATGATATAGAAAAACGCTGCATCGAGGTAAACAGGCTTGAAAACGTGGCTGATGACCTTTATAAGAGATCGGTAGCTGATCTTTTCAAACGAACGGATGCTATCGAGATCATGAAACTGAAAGAGATATATGAACGTCTCGAGTTCGCGACTGACAAGTGTGAGGATGCTGCGAACGTGATAAGCGACATCGTAGTTAAGAACAGTTAAGGGGCGTCGTCCTTGGACACTTTTGTCATAATTACCATTCTCCTTGCCCTGTTGTTTGATTTTATCAACGGGTTCCACGACTCTGCCAATGCTATCGCTACTGTGGTTGCGACAAAAGTACTCTCGCCATTAAAAGCTGTCACGATGGCGGCTGTTTTTAACCTGGTAGGACCTCTCGTTTTCGGCACTGCAATTGCAGCGATGATCGGAACCGGTATCATTGACACAAAGATAGTTACGGTGAATCTTATTTTTGCGGCTCTTTCCGGGGCAGTGATATGGGACCTGATAACCTGGTATATCGGTCTTCCAACTTCAAGCAGCCACGCGCTTGTGGGGGGACTTATCGGGGCGGGAATTGCCGCCGCAGGCATTAGTTCAGTAAATGCCTCAGGCGTTGAAAAAGTAGTGCTTTTTATGGTGATATCGCCGATAATAGGTCTTGCAATGGGATTTTTATTTGCCCTGTTAATAATGAGAGGTTTCCGGAAGTCACATCCATCAAAGATAAACAACTATTTCAGGAAACTTCAGCTTTTCTCGGCTGCATTTTATTCCCTTACCCACGGCACAAACGATGCCCAGAAAACGATGGGAATCATTGCCCTGCTTCTTGTTGCGGAAGGTATTTCAAATCCAGTGGACGCAGCTTCATTCTCAATTCCGTTATGGGTCATTATCTCC
>CABMHZ010000113.1 GCA_902386115.1 uncultured archaeon
CCCGCAGACGATTAACCGAAAGGGGGTTTAAGGGGGACAGCGGAATGTCCCCCTTTTAATTAGACTAAGATCTTCTATTAATCTCTTAACCGAAAGTATTAATAGTACGCTCATCTGCGGTTAAATTTCTTTTTAATCCCAAAAGATTTGACACAAACTGAATACAGGAAAAACCATATAACAGTTCGCTTCTAATACACGAAATAGATGAAAATCGCTAAAGATACATTAATGTTCATACTTGAAGCCAGTAAATCATCCGCACCTGATGAATTCGCAGGCATGCTTTCTGCAACGGGCGAGGTAATTACTGATGTTGTACTTGTTCCGGGGACTGAATCAGGGGAAACCAGCGCAGTGATGCAGTTGTTCATGCTTCCCAACATTTCAACTATCGGGACTGTTCATAGCCACCCGTCCGGCAACAGGAGACCATCATCGGAAGACCTTGAACTATTTGACAGGAAAGGCATGTACCATATCATAGTCGGCGCGCCGTTTAATGAGTCAAGTTGGACATGCTATGATAACAAGGGGGAACAGGTCAGGCTTGAAGTGGTGGATTATAAATTCAAAGAAGAAGAGGATAACTGGTAATTATTTCTTCTTCCTGTTCTGGATCTCTTTCTTGAGCCAGGGCCCCACATCGTCCCCATGAACCAGTGTCTTCAGGTCGTCCTTCAGGTTAGACGGCTTGATCTTTATCAACCAGCCTTCGCCATATGGGTCTTCTGAAATCATCCCGAGGTTGTCTTCGATGTCTTCATTCACCACGCTGACCGTTCCCCCGACCGGCATAAGTAGCCCTCCGACCCATTTTGCTGATTCCAGTGAGCCAAAAGCATCGCCGCTCTCAAACTCATCGTCATCCATGGGAAGATCTATGAACTCAATGTTACCGGCGGCTTTTGCCCCGAAGGCGTCCATGCCCACCGTAACCGTTCCATTATCTTCTACCCTTGCCCATGTGTGATCCTTGGTGTAGTACAATTCATCCGGAAGATTATATCCCTCTATCTCTGCCATTTTATTTTCCTCTTTTCTTGGTTATTACATTGTCGTATATATACTTAATTACCAGCATACCGTTCGCGTTCTTTCGATATCAGTTTCTTATAATAATCAGCGGCATCCCCGACGCTCAGTAACAACTTTTCGCTCCAGTCGCCTTTTATTTTCACGAGCCATTCGTTATAGGGGTCGGAATTAATTATATTCGGGTCATCCCAGAGTTTTTCATTTACTTCCATCACCGTTGCATCAAAAGGAAGGGTTATCTGGGAAACGGCTTTTATTGTTTCGTAAGCTATGAGCATGTCGCCTTTCCTGACCGACTCGCCCACCTCAGGCAGGTCGATATGAACTATCCCCTTGGAAAGCGATTGCCCCAGTTCCGTGATCCCGATGAGTATGTGCCCGTTCTCCGGCTTTAACCAGACGTGGTTCTTCAGGTAATACCTGTCATCAGGGAAGTCGAATTCAAAGGCTTTCATGAGGGATTAGATTTGAGGATAGGTATAAAATACTTTTGCACCCTCTTATCTCCGCACGGCGGGGTTAACATTAAATCTTTCACGACTAATATATAAAATAACGATGAAAGAGATAAAAAATGCCGAAAGCATTATAAAAAAGCAGATTTCTGAAATATTGCAGAATGTTGGTTATTCAGCAAGGAAGATAATTCTCTTTGGTTCCAGAGCAAGGAAGGACTTTACCTATTCAAGTGATTACGATATACTGATAATAACAGAAACCACGTTTGAGATCAAAGAAAAAATGAGCCTTTCCAAAATGATAAGGGAATATCTGGCAAAATCGGGAATCGATGTGGATATATTAATCAAATCGGACGCTGAGGTTCAGGTTTTGAGGGACAAGCCAGGAAGCATTGTAAGGAACGCCATGAGAGAAGGCTTTACATTATGATTGATGAGTACATCAGAAAATGGATCATCAAAGCAGATAATGATCTTAAGATCGCGGGGCATGAGCTTACTCAGCCAGAGAATGAAATGGTTACGGATGCTATTTGTTTTCATTGCCAGCAATCGGTCGAGAAATTGCTGAAAGCATACCTTGCCTCGAAAAATATCGATTTTGGGAAGACACACAATCTTGAGTTTTTATTAGAACTCTGCAAGAAGCAGGATTCACTTTTTGAGAATATTAATGTTGGAAATCTCTCGTTTTATGCAGTTGAAGTCAGATATCCAGATGAGTTTTATATTCCATCGGTAGAAGAAGCTAGAGAATGTTTCAAAATCGCTTCAACTGTCAGGCATTCTATAATAAAACAATTGGAATCGAAGGCAAAATAATTTCTCTGAACCATAAGATACCTATAAATATCCATCGCTCCCTGCTTGATACGATGAGCGATTACTGGGGCGTCCCCGAGCAGGTATACGAACTATCGCTTCTGCAATTCGCAAAGAAAGAATTATCCGAGATAGGATATACAGTTCTCAGCGAAAAAGTGGAAGTATGCAGCGGCGCGGGCGCAATGACCCTCACTGCGATCCTGAAAAAAGGGGATTTCAGGTTTGGCTTGTATATCCGGGACGGTCCGAAGCAGAGAAAGACAAGGGGTCCCCCGATAATATGGATGCTCATGGTTTTACCTGAAATGAAGACCGCAGAAGACCTGAGGAATTTCATTTTGAACCACCCGGTAGATTTCAATATCCTTCTTGCGCCAGAAAATACTATCTTGAAGGACAGGAAAGAGACAAACTTGAAGAAGATCTATACTTTCCTGTACGATTCCATGATAAAAGACCTTTACAGCAGCGGTCTCAGCAGTGCGGCTGATGTCCTGAGGGAGAGGCTTCGAAAGATCATAGAACTGCGATCCTGATATGGACTATTTCACCCACGGAAAGCAGTTCATCGCCGTATTTCAGGGGTATGACCTTTATTCGCGGCTCCCGAAAAGAGAGGCAAAAAGAAATGCCGCTACAATTTATTATTGAGTCGCCAGTCTTGACTTCAAGTGAAACCCCGGGATGAAAGAACCCCTGCGGTTTAACAATACCGAAAAAACCGCCTTCGTTCGACGCGATATACCCGTCAAGGAACCCGCCATCCAGTGCATATCCACAGACGTCGCCGCATGTCTGGTACGGCGCAGACAAGAGCGCGTATTTCTTGTTTACCTCCTCGACTTTGCATTCAAGCTCGATATTTTTACCCCATGGCAGATCATTCCATTCAATATCCGGGGTCAGACTTAAGTTGTTCGAGGCGCGAAGGTAATCGCCGGGTTTCCTTACTTCGATATGCATCGCAGGGTTGTTCCAGAAAGTATAATAACCGTTGTGGATATATGTCCCGATCCTGTCGCCTCTGGATATCCAATCGCCGGGTGAAACATCCGGTTTAATATGCAATATCTTGATGACATGCTCATTCTGCCGTATAGCTATGACGTATTCAGTAAAATCCCTGTCCTTGAAGGGTGTGGGTGTGTCAAAGCTCTGGATGTCGATCACTTCTCCATCCACAGGCGAGAGCGCCTCGCTTCCAAAATCCCCGTAATAGATATCAACCGCGCTGTGGGTTATGTGGGCTGCATACGGGCTTTTGAGGAAGGAGAAACGTGAATC
>CABMHZ010000114.1 GCA_902386115.1 uncultured archaeon
AATTGAAAGAACCATTATGACAGTTATGAATGTATATTCAAGTCAGGCACTTGATCCCCACGTCAATAGATATCGGTTTAGGGATGACTGGTGGGCTTAACCGATGACCAATGTAATGAAATTATATCGGACAGCAATTTCAAGAATTTTTCTTGTTATTTATTAAATAGTACCATATCGAGCTTAAGAAGAAAGAAAATAATTGAAGAAATTAAAGATAAATCAAAAAAAGAAAGAATAATAATTGTTTCAACTCAATCGATTGAAGCTGGGGTCGATATTGATTGTGATTTTGGTGTGAGGGATTATTCAATATTAGATAGCATAGAACAGATATCTGGGCGAATTAATAGAGAATGTAATATGAGAAAATCTAATACTTCGAAACTATTCGTCATAATGTACAAAGATGGAAGTATATCAGATAGTGAGAAAATATATCGCTCTTATGATAGGTATAAAATTCAAAATCTCGATTTTAATCAGGATGATATAGAAGAAATATTAACCTATAAAAAATTCAATAAATATTATAATGTTTTATCTAAAAATTTAAAAAGAATTGCAAGAGATAATTTTCTTCTGATTAGTCGTGAAATAAGAGATTTGCATTTTAAGACTATAAACGATGACCTTAATGTAATAGACCAAAGAGTGGATCAAATAGATATTTTCGTTTGTGATGAAATTCCACTTAAAAATTTGTCTGAATATGATAAAAATAAAATTGAATCTATTATCGTTGATTCAGTCATAATGAAATTTGAAGGGATTCAAAAGATTATATCTGGAGAGGTAATCTTTACAAAAAATGTATATGTGGTCTGGAAACAAATTATGGGAACTACAAATAAATTTTATGATGTTTATATTAGACGGAAAATTACTAGCCTGTTTAACCAATTTATTATTACAATAACTAACTTGAAAAATGAAAAAACAAACCTTTATGATTATCTGGAAGCTGAAGGGTTCATTGAGCGAGATGATAAATTCAACATTATACTATCTACGCAAAAGTTCTCAGAATGTTACAATTTCACAGATGGCATAAAAACAGATAAATTTAAAGAAGGAATGGATAATTTATCACTTGGTATTATTATTTAAGATCGAGATTATATTTTCATAACTCCCATTAGAATGCCCCTTCGCCCCCTCCCGCCGCTCAGTCTTTCCACATCTGCGCCCCCCGCATCTCCCGAACGGCGCCGCGCATAAAGAGGCGGACGAGCATGATATAAGCCGGTGTAACAAATCTGTGTTCATTCTGCGGTTCTGTTTTTCGCAGAAGCGCCAGAAATTAATCTCATAATATTTATAAAATTTTAGATGATAGACTAAAAATAGCTCCGCCCCTCCGCTTTGGAGTGGGGAATTACTTAAAGAGCAATTCTCTGCCAGATATCACAATCCCTAAATATACCCCCGGCATAAATAATAGTGCCATGAAACAGAAAATCAAGCGGTACAATATCACCCTTCGAGATCATGTCCAGCTTCTCGGCTATCGCGGACAGATTGAGCTTATAGGGAAAGATTTGGGTTTACATGGTATTGTATTTAATGCTCCTGATGGTTCAGTAAAGGTTGTAGCTGAGGGTGAAGAAGATGTGTTTGATGTGTTCTTTGATGATTTAAAAAGAATTAGAGAAGGTGTGGACATTGAGACAAAAGAAATCTCACGAGATGCAGACCTTCCGGTTCCATTCAGTAGGGTCGCTACGGATGAGACTCTTGAATATATGAAGAGGTTTGATAAGGGAATTGATCTGCTTACGGATATAAAAAGTGATAACCGGGAAATAAAAAGCAATACAAATCTCCTTGTCGAAGGGCAAAACAAAATGGTAAATCTTCTTGCGAAAATAGAATCCAAAATTTAATGATAAGTTTTCCACCGCACATCGCCTTCAGCCGCGCTCCCAGCACCCCATCAAAGAATCACCCTTACACATGCCGCCCTGATTCATGCGTTCCCCCCGAACCCTCCCCGCCGCGCAGCCTGTGCTGACTCTGCGCCTTCGCATGTCGGACGGCGCGCAGTATGTAGAGGCGGATGAGCGCAATAGAATCTCCTGCATCAAATCTGCGTTCATCAATGCTGAAACCCTGCGGGTTCTTGACTCCGCGCACACGTATCCCCCACAGGGCATACGTGGACACGCCTTCCAGAGACGTGACTCCGGGTGCCTTCATCTGCGGTTCCGTTTTTCGCAGAAGCCCCGGAAATATTGCTCATGATTTATAAATGAATATATGTTCAAAATATTGAACATCTATCTTTCCAATTTACTTCGCACAAACTCCAGCACGCATTTCACATTTTCCTCACTATGGGTTTTGATCTCCATGCTTTTCAGGCACCGCATCCTCCAGCTTCTTCTGCTCCCCGTTCTCCTCTTCCTCCATTGCCAGCCTCGCCACACCTACCACGCGGTCGCTCTCCTCCACATTCATTATCCGCACGCCCTGCGTGTTCCTTCCCTGCACCCGTATGCCGCTCACAGGCACCCTGATAATAATGCCCTTAGAGGTCGTCACCATTATCTCATCGTCCTCATGCACTGTCCTGATATCAACAACATTCCCGTTCCTGATGCTAACGTCAATGGTTATCACGCCCTGCCCGCCGCGGTTGCTGATGCGGTATTCATCAAATACGGTGCGCTTCCCGAAACCATTCTCTGTGACCGTAAGAAGCGTCGAGCCCCCTTCCACGACAGCCGCGCTCACCACTTCGTCTTCGCCAACAAGTTTTATCCCCCTGACACCTCCGGCGCCGCGCCCCATGCTCCTCACATCGTTCTCATTAAAGCGGATCGCCTTCCCGTGCTTTGTCCCGATGAGCACATCCTTCGTTCCGTCAGTGAGCTTCACTGAAACCAGCTTATCACCATCGTCAAGCGAAATCGCGATGATGCCTGACTTCCTGGGATTTGAGAACTCGGTCAGCGCGGTCTTCTTGGCAGTGCCATTCTTTGTGACCATGAGCAAAAAGTGCTTCTCATCAAAGCCGCTGACTGGAGTGTAGGCTGTGATTTTCTCGCCCTGCTCTATCTGGAGCAGGTTCACGATCGCAGTCCCGCGCGCCTGCCTTCCCGCCGTCGGGATCTCATACACCTTGAGCCAGTAAACTTTACCCCGGTCAGTGAAGAATAGGATGTAATCGTGTGTATTCCCGATGAACAGGTCGCCTACGAAATCCTCCTCCTTGGTCTCCATGCCGATAACGCCCTTCCCTCCACGGCGCTGCTGCCTGTACGAGTCAGTTGCGATACGCTTGATGTAGCCGCTGTTGCTGATCGTTATGACATCATCTTCTTTTGGTATCAGGTCTTCGTTGGCAAGTTCTCCCGTATCTTCGATTATCTCCGTCTTCCTCTTGTCGCCAAAGCTCTTCTTGATCTCAGAGAGTTCTGTTTTAATAAGCGCCAGTATCTTTATCTCGCTGGCAAGGAGTTCCCTGAGCCATGCTATTGTTTTAAGAAGTTCCGCATATTCAGCGTCTATCTTCTCCCGCTCAAGCCCTGTAAGCCGCTGGAGCCTCATGTCAAGAATGGCTTTTGCCTGCTCTTCGCTCAGGTTGAATTTCGCCATAAGACCGGCGCGTGCGTCGTCCGGCGTCTTTGAGGCTCTTATCAGGTTTATTACCTCATCGATATGGTCTAACGCGATTATCAAGCCTTCGAGTATGTGAGCCCGCTGCTCTGCCTTCCTGAGTTCGAACTGGGTCCGCCTGATGATGACCTGTTTCCTGTGGTTTATGTAATTGACTATCAGGTCTTTCAGGGTAAGAAGACGCGGCTGCCCGTCCACAAGAGCGAGATTGATGACACCGAATGAATCCTCAAGCTGGGTATGTGAATAAAGCTGGTTCAGTAGAATATTCGCCTGCGCCTGCCTTGATACTTCCATCACGATACGGATGCCGTCTTTGTCAGACTCATCGCGCAGGTCGGTTATCCCGGCTATCTTTTTATCCCGGACAAGTCCCGCGATATTTTCGATCAGCTTGGCTTTGTTCACCTGATACGGGAGTTCCGTAACTATTATCTGCTCTTTACCTTTTAGTTCCTCGATTGTGGCGCGGGCGCGCATCTTGATAGAGCCCCTGCCTGTAGAAAACGCATCTATTATCCCCTGCCTGCCGTAGATGAATCCTGCTGTGGGAAAATCGGGACCTTTAATGACGGTCAAGAGTTCTTCCAATCCTGCATCAGGTTGGTCTATGACCATTGTTATCCCGTCGATTACCTCGCTCAGGTTGTGCGGGGGCATGTTGGTAGCCATTCCCACTGCAATGCCTGTAGAGCCGTTGATTAAAAGGTTGGGAAGTTTGCACGGCAGGACTGAGGGTTCTTTCAAAGAATCATCATAGTTGGGAACAAAATCCACGGTCTCTTTGTCGATATCTCCGAGAATCTCTTCAGATATCTTCCCGAGCCTGACCTCGGTGTATCGCATTGCAGCGGCGCTGTCGCCATCAATGGAACCGAAGTTGCCCTGCCCGTCGATGAGGGGGTATCGCAGCGAAAAGTCCTGCACCATCCTGACAAGTGTGTCATAGACCGCTATGTCGCCATGCGGATGATATTTACCCAGGACGTCTCCCACTATCCTTGCGGATTTCTTGTATGGTTTGTCATACGTCATCCCCTGCTCATTCATTGCATACAGTATGCGCCGGTGGACTGGCTTCAGACCGTCCCTCACGTCAGGAAGCGCGCGACCCACGATGACGCTCATGGCGTAATCGATATATGAGCGCTTCATCTCATCCTCGATGTTAACCGGACTTGGTTCTTTTTCTGCCATTGTATCAGCTCGATTTTAATTTGTGTAAAACGAATTCTTTAATTTTGTTAGCATTTTTCATGGCATTTTGTGCGTCTTCGACTGTTATCTCATAATCAACTTCTAGCGGATATCTGACCTCAACTGCATAGCCGGATAATTCTGAGGCAACATCAAGTAAATCTGAAAATTCAGAGTCAATTTCCGAGCAAATTAAAATAAGCTCTTCAATTCCATGTATTTTTGGCGTTTCTTTTCCATGAAAAGCAAGGAATCCTTTGAGATACTTTTCAGCAGCCTGCTGACTGTGAAAACATACTGTATCAGAAGGCGGGTCTGGCATAGTAAGGATATAATCGCCGGCAATCAGATCATTATTTCCTTTGATGAACCATCTTTTTGCCACATCTTTATTATCCATAAACGACCCTCCCCTTTTTTATTATGGAAGTTATAAACGCCGCAGACGCGTTTTTCCATTTCTCGACTTCCTGCGGGGTATAAACGATGATGTCTTTCGGGATGCTGATATCGCGGAGAAGTTTTCTTATTCTTGTAACTCTTTTGTGCATTGGCTCTTCTGTAGGGAAAATAACCAACAAATCCAGATCACTGTCTTTTGTAGGGGATCCGTATGCGTAAGAGCCAAAGAGGATAATCTTTTCAGGATGGATTCCGCTGACGATGCGTTTTATAATTTCCTGGATGAGTTCGTCGGTTATTGGTAGCATAATGATTTGCTTTGTTTTAAATGTTCCAGACTGCGATTCGCAAGCTTTTTATTGAACCACGCATCGATATTATCGGGGTTGTTCTCGATAACTTTTTCATAGCACTTTATCGCCTCTTCATAACTGTTCAAACTATGCAGGGCAAGCCCTTTGCCATACCATGCATAGAAATAATCAGGATCGATCTCAAGCGCCTTTTCACAGCATTTCACGGTTTCATCATACTTATTCATGCAATACGAAGCAAGCCCTTTGCAGTACCATGAATCTGCATGCCCGGGAAACAATTTTATGGCATTATCATAACAATCTATAGCATTTTCGAACTGTTCCATGATATGCGCCATCTGTCCTTTATTGTGCCAGATGTACCAGGCATATTTACCATCCGGCTCAATTTCGATCTCCTTACCAAAGCATAAGGAAGCTTCCTCGAACCGCTCAAGGCTTCGAAGCGCAAATCCTTTCCATCGCCATGCTTTTGAATATCCGGGATCAATCTGCAAAACCCTGTCATAACATGCTATTGCTTCATTGAATTTATTTAAATTATGAACTGCGCGCCCTTTATTGAACTGGGCGTCAATATTTTTTGGATCGATCTTCAATATCCTGTCAAAAGATTCTATTGCTTTGTTGTATTTTTTTAGATTTATTGATGCAAGACCTTCTATCAGCCATTTATCCGGATTTTTTCTTTTTGCAGATGATCTCATATATTTCTACCAACTCGTTTCAATAATATTTGCGCATCACACATCCAGATTCTTAACATCCTTCGCATGCCTCTCAATGAACTCGCGCCGCGGCTCCACCTTATCGCCCATCAGTATCGTAAATATCTCATCAGCCTTGATGGCATCTTCAAGCGAGACCTTTAGCATGGTGCGCGTTTGCGGGTTCATGGTGGTATCCCATAGCTGCTGCGGGTTCATTTCACCAAGACCTTTGTAGCGCTGCATTGCGATCCCATCCCTGCCTATTTCAGCCAGTTTCTTGTTAAGTTCATCCTCGTTATACACATAGAACTCAGCCTTCCCCTTCTTCACCTTGAAAAGCGGAGGCTGGGCTATGTAGATGAAACCCATATCGATGAGCTGGCGCATGTACCTGTAAAACAAAGTTAGCAATAATGTCCTGATGTGCGAACCATCAACATCGGCATCTGTATTATGGCAGCAAATCCCTCCCATGCCACAAATAAAGTTCTCATCTGCTTCCACAGAGAAATCATAGACCATATTCGTGGTAGGCTCTACTCTATGCACCGACCTTACAGGGAAGGCAGCAAGGTCTCCAGTGATGGGAATAAAAGATCTGTTAATTCCGGTTTTATTTTCAGCATTCATCTTCCGCTCAAGTTTGTGTGCCAGATGATGATCCTTCCAGACCGATCTCAGCTTCTCAATATCTTCTTTTGCTTTAATCGAAAGAGAGTGGACTGTATGTCGTGTAATAACAGGCTTGCCCCGTATAGTGCCTGATGATTTACCATCAGGCTCACGAACTGAAAGCGAAGCCAGAACGCCATGAGAAGAAAACAGATATATGAGCTGGCTCGCCAGATCCTTCGAGGATGTGACCATACTGATACCTGATTCATCCAGAGTCCCATCTCCCATGAAATAGCCCCGCATGAAATCCAGTTGCATCTGCCAGTCGACATTGAACACAAGGTCAGGAATGCGTTTGGTATGAGATTCAAGTGAATCAAATCCGAAAATAAAACGGAATACCGCGGAAACTACATTATTGATAACTTTCAAATCCCCGGCACGTCCATCTTCACCCGGATAAAACAGTGGGGTAATTCCAAAAACCCGATGCATAGCAGTTGATATTTCATCCTTCATGCATTGGTTGCTGCTGCCTATCGCAAAGCGAACACCTCCCCGCTGGCTTAAACTCCCTTCTGCTACAAAGAAACCAAGAATCGTCATTAATTCCTGATTTACAGGAATAAAGCGCGAAACTTCATGGTCTGCATAATGTTCCGGGGTCAGGTTCAATTTCGAACCATTGAAACCAGCTACTTCATCAGGTCTTAGTTCATTGAGCCGAATATAGGATTTTACACGGTTTGATCCTGAGTCATTATATTGTGTGGTCCATGTATTATCAAGTCGTGATTCAACAACTTCCGCGCGTG
>CABMHZ010000115.1 GCA_902386115.1 uncultured archaeon
CAGTTCCAGTCAGGTATCTCCAACAGTTCGATACCTGCAACCTTACTTACCGCCTTCGTGGATGCATTGTACTCACGCGCCGTGCCGTGAAGGGTGCAGCCGGGATAATATGCAAGTTTCATTTTTCAATCTCCCTGAAGATATTCTTTATTTCTTTTGTGCCCTTTATCCTGTGCGGGAGGATACTGAGTTTTCCCTTTTTGAACAATTCAAATCCCATGGGCGCATAACCGATGACGCCGCCGAGACCTTTTGTCATGAACATGAACATTCCGCTGACACCGGCTTCATACCATTTACCATTGGATTTGACTGAATCGATGAAGAGGCTGTCGAATTTATGTTTTGGATTTTTTAGCTTGATCTTTCCTGCCTTTGCATCGCGCTGGGCGATCGCCCGTATCGCACCCATGACCTCAGTGATCTTAACGTCCTGCGGGCAGCGCTCATAACACAGATAACATGAAGCGCAAAGCCACAGCGAATCGTCAGTAAGGACTTCATTACGCATTCCAAGCAGCGCTTTCCTCAAAATCTTTCGCGGATTGTAACCGGAGTCTATCTCTGTGACAGGGCACCCCACAGTGCATCCCGTGCAGTTGAAACACCGTTTGATGTTCTCACCGCCCGGTTCGCTTGCTATCTCATATTTAAAATTCGGGTCAAACTCGCTTGATTTTATCATTTCCTTCCATCCAGTTGTCTTGCAAGGAATACTGTCAGGTCGACCACGTCAAGGTCATATTTCTTTGCAGCATCTTTCTCTGTCTTCAGGCAGTTGAAATGCGCAAGGCATTTTGAACATGTCGTAATAAGGGTTTTTGCGCCTGTGGCTGCCGCCTCGTCCATCCGTGCAATGCGAAGCGCTTTTGTCTGCTCGTTGCAATTCATGAAACTGCTCACACCGCAGCACAGGGCATTTTCCTTTGAATGGTCCATCTCTTTTATCTTCGCGCCGTTGGCTGTGAGGGCTTTTCTTGGCGCATCGTACACGCCCATGTGGCGCCCGAGCCTGCAAGGGTCGTGATAAGTAACATCAGCGTTTATGTTCAATCCGAGTTTATCAAGAAGTTCACTCGTATGAACGACTTTTATCCTCAGGTCGTAATCTTTTGAGAATGTGCGACAGCATTCGGCGCAGCTTGTAATAAGAGTGTCGATACCGCTATCTTTTATGTATTTTTTATTATGATCCTTAAGCCTATCAAAAACATCATTTTTCCCCTGCCACAACATATCGTGACCGCAACATTTCATCTGCATTAGCTGCGGCTTAATTCCAACTTTGTCAAGAAGCTTTAGAGAAGAAGTTGTGATCTCGCCGAAATCAGTCTTCACATCATGAAGGAATAAACCCAGCGAATCCACGCATCCGGGGAAGAAGCCGTATTTTGATTCGGATTTTGCGGGAACGTTCCCGTCGAGTCTGGAACTCAGCTCAGCAAGTTCAGTGAAAACACCAAGATGAGCGACATCAAGAGGCTGACCGCCTGCCCTTTCCTCTTTTATGAAATTCAGGAAATCAACCTGCTGGGGGCATTCCTGCGGACAGAGCCCGCATGTTAGGCATGTCCAGATGTCTTTTGTTTCAAGACCGTAAACATTAGCATTATAAATAGAACTGCGCGGGGATGTCTTTGAAACCCGGCGCATGGGGCAGATAGATGTGCATTTACCGCACTGATAACAGGTTTGTACGTTACTCGTTGTACCCACCAGCGTTTATTTGCTGTAACGTTTTTAACTTAAACATGGAATGAATGGTTTTAAAGATTTCGATTTTAACACGGCACAGCATCATGATTAATAATGTTACTTGGTGATAGCCGCGCGGTCTCCGATCTGGAAAATGATGTTATTGACCTCTTGGCTTGACGGCTCTCTGGAATTTTCCATCTCAAAAACATCAATAATAGCGCTGAACGTGCAATGGAGCCAGTCGCTCGTTTTTCGTTTTGTTAATCTTGTCATGGTTTATTTATTTTTGCCCTGCTTTATCTCTGATCATTTTTTCTTTTATTTCGGGTGCAATAAGGCACAGGTTGCCTTCAGCTTTTGCATGCGGGTCTATCAGACCGAGTACACGCTCATCCTCAAGGTTGATGCTCTCATCGTCTTTGCCTTTGAACCCGTACTTTCCGTAATCCGTAAGGGTCGGTCTTCTTTTGATGAAATGCCCCAGCTTGAACTCGAATGAGAAGGGGAGCGCCCGTTCACAGGCTTTCCTGACATTCTCCACAGAACAATCGTCCTCGACCTCTACGAGGATCTCGCCCACAATGATATGCAATTCCAGAGCGCAATCACCGACATGAATGATCTTCCTGTCGGGATGATTCACAGGAGTCCCGGTTCCCGGACCGCTTGTTACTTTCCGGGGCAGGTTCTTTCCATTGATCAGCATCCGTATTACACCATCTGCCCTGTCTATCTCGTTGAGCACTTTTTCAGCAGTCTCCGGCAATAGCAAACGTTTTGGGAATATCCTTACCTGAATCGGTTTTTTCTCGGTCACCTGAGCACCTCTTTACCTTCAATTGTTTTTATATAAATAATAGCTGCATGAGGTAATAAACGTTTTGGTTCGTACATATACGAACTGAATATTTAATCATTAAAAATCCTGCATGATGTCATGAATAAATTCAGGCAGGGAATCTTTATATCTTTTCTGGACAATAACATAGTAAATTTATCGGAGGATGGATTTTATGCGAGGATACGATGACAACAATAATACGAAAATGTATGTTGCGGTAGCTCTTGTCGGAGGGCTTATCGCAGGTTTTGGTTTTAACGGAATGATCGCGGCTTTTTTTTCAGGCTCCCAGCAAATAAATGTGATAAATATTCCGGATAGTATCGGCGCTGGCAAAATTACTGATGTCAGGTTCATAACCTTAAGCGGCAACTCTCTCCTGGGCAATGTCAATATTACTCTTTCAGGTGCAGCGGCAGGTCATGGAATAACGGATGAAAATGGAATGCTTGTATTTTCGGTGAACGCAACAACTAACGGGAGCATCGGCGTGACAGCGTCAAAGTCAGGTTATACGAATGCCACATCATCAATCCAGTCAATAGCAGGGCTTGATGTGAGCGCTTCCCCATCATCGATAACCTCAGGCACTGCCACGTTCATTACCTTTATGGTTAACAGCATGGGCAAACCCGTGACTGGAACTTCAGTTAATGTCTCGGGAGCGGGGATAACCCTTGAAGGAATAACAGGCTCAAACGGTCAGGTCATCATACAGATCAACGCTCCCAATACAGGCAGGATAAATGCCACAGCCAGAAAGGCTGGATATGCGGATGGTTCAACATCAGTGACCTCAGTCAGCCAGCAGGTCCTGGGAGTTTCTTCAAGTCAAAACACACTTACGGTAAATGTTCCGGTGTATGTAACATTTACTGTAACGGCTGGAGGGACGCCTGTGGCTGATGCAGGAATAAGCTTGAGCGGCGCGGCTACCGGTGACGGCATTACGAATCCGGACGGAAAAGCCATAATTTTGGTAACGCCCCAAACTACGGGCACCATAACAGCATCTGCAAGCAAGATAGGGTTCGCAGGCGGCTCAGGCACGATCACCTCTACAGGATCGCAGTCGTTATCAGTTTCTGTATCTCCTTCGTCCATAACCGCATTAACACCCGCCTTTGTGACGTTCACGGTTAAAAGCGGCAATAACTTTATCAGCGAATCAACGGTCACTCTTACAGGAGCGGCAAGCGGTAACGGGGTCACGAACCAGAACGGAATCGCCATCATACAGGTAAATACGACAGGCGCTGGCACGATCACTGCGACCGCATCAAGGATGGGATACACCGCAGGCAGCACTACGTTTTCAGCAGCAGGTCAGCAGACCATGAGCGTAAGCGCATCTCCGGCAAATATCACAAACGGCGTTGCAACTTTCGTGACCTTTACTGTAAAAAGCGGCAGCAATGCAGTTAGCGGCGCAACCGTAAGCGTGTCAGGCGGCGGCATCACTGCTGATGGGATGACGAATTCAGCAGGTCAGGCGACCATGCAGCTTACTGCCTCAGGAACAGGTGCGATAAACGTTGCGGCGCATAAAGACGGATATAGCGATGTGCAGATGACGCTTGCTCATTAAGGATTATTTCTTTTTCCCGGATGGGCATAGCTCTGAAACCGGGCACAGAGGACATTTCGGACCCACGGGTCTGCATATATCCTGCCCGAACCTCACCAGAAGCTCGTTTATGTCCCTCCAGTACTTTTTGGGAAGAACGCGGGAGAGTTCCATCTCTGTCTCCTGCGGTGTTTTTGTTTTCACAAGCCCCAGCCTGTTGGATATCCTGTGGACATGCGTATCCACTGCAACTGCATCCATCCCGAAACCGTAAACAAGCACGCAGTTGGCGGTCTTTCTCCCGACACCGGGAAGTGTGAGGAGAGTATCCATGTCATCAGGGACTTTCCCTTTGAAATCGTTACTGATTATCCGTGCTATCTCTTTCACGCGCGGGGCTTTTACGCGGTAGAAACCCACTTCTCGTATCATGTCCTCGATATCCCCGGCATCGGCACCGGCAAGTGCGCTGCAATCACCAAATTTTGAAAATAGTTTTTCCGTAGCCCTGTCCGTGACTTCATCGCGCGTTCGCTGGGAAAGGACTGTAGAAATAAGGACCCGAAAAGGGTCCCGTGAGCCGAATTTGCCTGGAGGGTATCGTTCTTTAAGACGTGAAATGATCGTATCAATTTTCATACGGGTATTTCAGAGCAACAGGTAATTAACAATATCGTGAAAATCCTGCTATTGCATGTTCTTAAATTTACATAATTTTTTGCATATCATTAAGGTATTTTTAGACGGGATAACAGGATTTACAGGATTTAATATAGTATCCCGTCAATCCTGTGAATCCTGTCCAGATAGGTTACCGTAACGGTATATTTATATATTCCGTAACGCAATAAGAAGCAATATGGCTGAGAGAAAATATACCCGGTGGAAAAAATGCCTTATATGCAGCGATTTTGTGAAACTGATGTTCCCTGAGGATGCAAAGGACATGCTAATAGTTTACGAGCCGCAGGAAGGAATGAGCGACGAATCGAAGAACTGGAAAAAAAAGCAGCTCGGGTACATACACAGGGCATGTCTTAAAAAAGCAAATTCAATGCTAAGGATTAAGTCCATTGAAACAGACGAGGGTGAGGCTGAGGTAGTATAGTGGCTTACAAAGATCTACGCGAATTCATTGAAGTCCTTGATAAAAAAGGATTGCTCAAAAGAGTTAAAACTGAGGTCAGCGCCGAACTTGAAATAACGGAAATACTTGACAGGGTAGTAAAAAATAATGGTCCTGCACTCATTTTCGAGAATGTAAAAGGCAGCAGTATCCCTGTTTTTGCCAATGCCTTCGGTACGATGGAACGAATGTGCCTTGCTCTTGAAGCGAATGACCTTGACGAGATAGGCTCCCGCATCCGGAAACTCCTGGAGTTCGAGGCGCCCAAGAGCATCTGGGAAGGAATAAAGATGCTTCCGATGGTAGCTGAACTGTCTTCTTTTCCCCCCAAACATGTTAACAGCGGTCCATGCAAGGAAGTGATACTCAGGGAAGGTTTTTCGCTTGACGGGTTCCCGATACTGAAATGCTGGCTGGAGGACGGCGGGCGTTTCATCACGCTTCCTCTTGTTTTTACGAAAAACCGGAACACTGGAAGGCAGAATGTAGGGATGTACAGGATGCAGGTCTATGATGGGCAGACAACGGGCATGCACTGGCACATCCACAAACACGGCGCGAGGGATTATGCGGATGCCCAGAAGGACGGGAAAATCGAAGTTGCAGTAGCCATAGGCGCCGACCCCGCGATCGTATATTCAGCCACGGCGCCGCTTCCCGATAACATCGACGAGATGATGTTCGCAGGATTCCTGCGGAAAAAGAACGTTGAGCTTTTAAAATGCGAAACCGTTGATCTTTATGTTCCCGCGCATGCTGAAATAATCCTCGAAGGATACGTTGACTCAAAAGAGCGCCGCACGGAAGGCCCGTTCGGCGACCATACGGGTTATTATTCTCTGGCTGACGAATTCCCCGTGTTCCACATAACGTGCATAACCCACCGCAAGAACCCGATATACCATGCTACCGTGGTCGGCATTCCGCCGATGGAAGACGCATATCTTGGCAAAGCAACTGAAAGGATATTCCTGCCGCTGATCAAGGCGCAGCTTCCCGAGATCGTGGATATCAACCTGCCTGTCGAAGCGGTTTTCCACAACCTGTGCATCGTTTCCATCAAAAAGCGGTATCCGGGACATGCAAAGAAGATCATGTTCGCGCTCTGGGGAATGGGGCAGATGATGTTCGCAAAGACCATCATAGTCCTGGATGATGATGTGAACGTGCAAAACCTGAAAGAAGTGCTGTGGGCGACTACCACGCGTTTTGACCCTGCAAAGGATGTGACGATAATAGACCGCGCGCCGACAGATACTCTTGACCATGCCTCACCGCTTTCCAACCTCGGCTCCAAGATGGGGATTGACGCCACGCGAAAAGGTGTTGATGAGGGCTTTAACCGTGAATGGCCTGAGGCTTTAAAAATGGACGATAGAGTAAAAAAGAAGATAGACGGGCTCTGGAACGAACTTGGACTGCCGTAAGATCATACGTTGATAAGCTGATCCATATGCGGGCGGGGAGGGCGTATTTTTTTTAAGAAGACTGATAGTCTGTCTTCTATGAACCTTGAATATAAGTAGGGTATTATCAGCAATATGGCAATGGTGAGGAATATCAGCAGTACTGGATGGATGGCACCTGGAGGATACCATTCTGGATAGAGCCTCCTTAGAAGTTCATCGTTTATTGACATGAGAAAATATCTGTTTTTAACGTTTATATAATTAACCCCTGCTCAAAGGTCCTCTCCACCGAAATATATCTGCTGGACTGTATTGTAAATTTCCTCCATGCCTGAGCCGTAGGTAGATGAGACAGGGAACAACTTCTGCCCTGAGTCGAATGATTTCAGGGCTGACAGGAATTCGGTGTTGAGCTGGGTGCGTAGAGTTGGCATTTCATGATGTATCGCTTCATCAAGTTCAATGAAGTCATTGCTCCATTTCAGAATATTTTCGCGTTCCTCATCTTTCAGGAGATCGGATTTTGTGAGTATGCCCATGAAAGGGACATTGAACCTGACCTGTACTGAGGCTGCCTGGAGCATCAAAGTGATAAATCCCGACGGGATCTTTGATATGATCGGGTCATAGAGGAAGCCGATTATGGATCTATCAGCGCCGAAGGAATCAACAAGGACTTTTCCGGACTGCCGGAGATTGAATAGTTCCATCTGACCCGGTGTGTCAAAAATGACGTATTCTGTTTCAAATTCTTCTATTATTTCTTTCATCTCGCCAATGTTCAGCGCCAGCATATCGGCTGCGATTATCTGTGCGCCGTTTGGTCCCACGCTGTACTCTTCCATTATATCCTTAAGTTTTATCCAGTCCCTGATATCAACATCGGGAGCGTAGGGCGCATTTTCTATGCCGGGATCGAGGTTGACGGTTATGGCATCGTATCCCTGCCCCTGCATCCATCCCAGGAAGGCGCCGGTGAGTGAGGACTTGCCGCTTCCTGCCGAGCCGATAAAGTAAAGGTTAATCATATCTATCCGGGGAGTAATAACGGTGCAAAGAGAAAAGAGTTGTGATGTTAGCTAAATTAAAAATGTATTCGGATTTCGTAGTGCTCAAGCATACCCTGTTTGCCATCCCATTCGCGTATCTTGGCGCTTTCCTGGGTGCAATACTTACAACCGGCGGGCTGCCAGAACTTCGAATCCTGTTCTGGGTCGGGCTCGCCTTCCTTGGCGCAAGGAGCGCTGCGATGGTGCTGAATAATCTCATTGACAGGAATATCGATGCGAAAAACCCGCGAACTGCTGACCGCGAACTACCATCGGGTCAGATCACGATGAAAGAGGTATGGGCGATCATTATAGTATCATATTTCCTGCTTTTCTTTTCGTCATACAAATTAAATCCGCTTTGCCTCATGCTTGCACCCATAATTCCCATTACTTCGATCATTTATCCATACCTCAAGCGGTTCAGTCCGGTTTCGCATTTCGTGCTCGGGCTAAATCTCGGGTACGCGCCAGTGGGCGGCTGGCTTGCGGTCACGGGCGTTTTCAGCTTTCCATTCGACTGGCAGGAATTTGCGATGCTGCTGCTGCTTCTGGCAGTAACGTTCTGGGTAGGCGGGTTTGATATTATATACTCGCTGCTCGATTATGATTTTGATAAGAAAGAGGGGCTTTATTCTGTGCCGACATTTTTTGGGGTGGAGAAGGCGTTGATGTTTTCTTTCGTTTCACATATCCTGATGCTTGCGCTGCTTGTGGGTTTGATGTTCGTATTGAAACTCGGGTTTATTTTTAAAATCGGGCTTGTAGTTATTGGCTTGTTGATTTTATATGAACATTCGCTTGTGAAGGCTGAAAATTTTACAAATATCCCGGTTGCGTTCTTTAATGTGAATGCTGTGGTTAGTTTGAGCATGCTGTTTTTCACAGTGGCGGATGTGATGGTGCGAATTGGATGATGCACGTTGCTGGGCGGGTTATTGCATGCCCTCCCCGGTGCTCACTGACGCGCCGTCCCATCAGGGTATATGGGCAGATATCGTACCTCTGGCGGCGCGCGTGGGTAGGGGGCGCACATCTTGGAGCATATACGATAATTGACTGTTAAGATTGGTAGATGTGTTTGTCAAAGATTAAACAGAAGCATTAGTAATCCGAAAATTTACTATTACTATGATGGTAAAGAATTTTGTAAAGAGGAGTTGTGCTCTTGGTCAAAATCCTAACACTTCTAATAAGCTATCTTTCATCTGTTAGAAGCCATTTCTTCTATTGCCGATATTGATTTCAGAACCAATATCCCAACCTCGCCCATCAGCCAGAAGCCATTTCCACAAAGGCATAAAAGCAATTTTTTTCCCCTTTATCTCTTCCTCCCCTTCATACTCCCATGTGATCACCAGCAAATTCCCGCAATTGAATTCCTCCTCAGCCTTTATAAGCCCATTTATCTCTCTTTTTTCTATTTCCCCTCTTAAGGAAGCATAAGTTACCTGGATGAGTTGTCTTACTTCCAGTCCCTCCCTTATCACGAAATCCACCTCCTTTTCCTGAATATCTTTCCAGTAAAACACTTCATTTATCGGGCTCCGAGATTTTCTTCTCTGCAGTTCGACTGCAACGAGATTTTCCATTAATCTTCCTTTATCTTCCGAAAATTTAAATCCTGCAAAATTAATAAATCCTGTATCAACGCAGTAAATTTTTCTTGGATACTGCAGTTGATCCTTAACTTTGTAGGAGAATATTGTGATATCCAGGAAAAGGAAGGCATCTTTCATTGCAGAGAAATATTTTTCAAAAGTAGGAACTGAAACCTTTATCCCCATTGAATTAAGCATGCCAGTCAGTTTCGAGAAACTTGTAAGTTTTCCGGAATTTGAGCATAAAAAATACGCCATGTCCTCTACAATATCCCCTCTTCTTTTTGTTTTTGGCATTATATCCCTGTTTATAATATCAGAAAAAAGCGTCTGTATAAGATCTTCTTTTCCTGATCTAAGCAGGGCAACTTCCGGAAAGCCGCCATATTCCATATATTCCCTGAAATATTCTGATATAGCCGCGAGGTCTTTTTCTATCAGGAATTCTTTTTTATGATTGAATCCCTTGAATGATAAAAATTCACTGAAGCTTAGAGGATACACCTGCGTCGTCAAATGCCTCCCCGTAAGCAGAGAACTAAACTCGGATTCTGTCAATTTCGAATTGGAACCGGAAACAAATATCTTTATTCTGCCTTTAAATTCATCATAAATGCTCCTGATATATTTCTCCCATCCTTCAATTCTCTGAACCTCATCAAGAAAAATAAACACTTTATTATGTTTCTCCAACAAACTTTTGGCATAAACAACTTCTATCAGATCATTAAAGTACTCAGAAGTCAGGGGCAGGATTTTCCTGTTTTCAAAATTTATATATATAGTGGCGTCCTTCTGAACTCCCTCATCTAAAAGTTTCTTTATGATGTAGAACATCAGATAGGTCTTACCGGCTCTTCTTGCACCAATTATATCGTTTATATGGTCACTTTCGATCTTGAGGGGTATTTCCCTATATTTCGCATCAGGCAATACTTTTCTCCAGTATTCTTCTATAACTATCGTTAACTTATCTTTATGATTTTCCATTATATGGTTAAATTAACTTTATGATATTTAAGTTTTTCACAAAAGTAGCCGAAAATAGCCGTTTTTATGCAAAATAAACTTCGTTACCTGTTATCTTTTCCAGCGCCTCTTCATATATCCGCAAATCATCCCGGCTGTGCAGCACGAACCGCACCTCTTTTATCCCCTCATTTTCCCCAAGGAAATCAACAACAGCCCGAAGCGCGACCCTGCTTGCATTCTCGATTGGATATCCAAACGCACCTGTGCTTATAGAAGGAAAAGATATAGTCTTGATCCCCATCTTCACGGCAAGCGCGAGGCTCTTCCTGTAAGCGCGGGCAAGCAATTCAGGCTCTCCTTTGTTCCCGCCGCTCCAGACAGGACCAACTGTATGGATGACCTTTTTCGCTTTGAGCCGTCCCCCCGTTGTCGCTACCGCATCCCCTGCAGGAAGACCGTCAGGCAGCGAGCGCCTCAGGAGCTTACATTCTTCGAGTATCTTCGGTCCTCCTTTCCTGTGAATCGCGCCGTCCACCCCGCCCCCGCCTATGAGGCTGCTGTTCGCGGCGTTCACTATGGCATCGGTTTCCTGCTCTGTGATGTCACCCATAATAAGTTGAATAATTGTATTACCAACTTTGAAATTCACATTGAATAAAACAATTCAGACAATATATATTTTTTGCGATGGTATTTTTTTCTGGCTGGCTATTTTTCTTCAGACACTTTTGGTACATTATATATATCCAAAACGTAATTGTTAGTCAGGAAATGGATGAGAAGGTAAAGGTCACGGGATAGGTTCCAGAACGAAATGATATAATATGGGCGAGACACTTTTCGAAAGAACAATAAGATTTATTGAATCGAATCGCATATCATTACTGGTATTTTTCTGCTCGTTCTTCCTGTTTGTGAGTTTTGGAGGAACGCGCCTGTTCATATCCGACGAGGGATTGACAATAAACCAGTTTTACAACCTTGTGCATGGTTCACTGGCAATAACGATGGCAAAAATTGGCGTTTCAAAAGGAATGTATTTTGTAATTAACAAAAGTTTGTATGTAAAATTCAGTTATGCGCTGCCCATACTGTCAATGCCTGCCTATTACCTGTTGAGGTCAATTGACCAATTATACGGCGCCCATTTATTTCTGCTGCAATTATGGGCTATGAGCGCAGGCGTTATTGTTTATCTTATCGCAAGAACCCGCAGCATGAAATATGCGTTGTTTTCAGGAATAACTACATATATTGTCCTGATATCTGTTAACCTGTTATTTTTCAAACCCATCAGCTTTCCTGTATGGGGTGAAGTGTTATCTATTGAACTCACAAATATCATTATATCTTCTTTTCTTGTCCTTATTGTTTTCCTGTTATTCCGGGATATGTTTAGCCAGAAGATCGCCCTACTTGCATCGTTTTTTATATTGCTGGCGACGCCTGTTTCTTTTTATGCGATCACATTAAAACACCATAACCTTGCTGTTTTATTCACTCTGCTCTCATTTTATTTTTTTTACAAATATTATAAAAAAACAGATAACAGGTTTATTTTTCTGGCATATGCATCGGCAGGATTGTGCGTATGGACACGCATTTTAGATGGGGCTGCTCTTCTTGGAGCACTTCTGATAACGGATTTTATCATTTCAAGACGAAATATCAAATATCTTGTGACTGTTTCCATAGTTATCTTAATATCGTTGATGCCATTCTTAATTTTTAATTATCTAATTTTAGGCAATCCTCTTTCAATTATAGAAAATGTTCCGCCCATGACTGACCAGATGACGCTCTACACTGCAAAGGATTTTATCCAGCTCACAGAAAATATGAATCAGCAATTGCAGCTCGGACTTTTTGCGAAGCTCGGTTATGACTGGAATCCTGTTATTAAAACAGATTGGATGAATATCGTTCTGGATATTACTTTCTTAAAACTTGGAAATAATTTCGGAATATTCCTTGTAAGTCCATTTTTGATAGCCGCATTTGGCTTTGTGTTGGAATGGGTTAAACGCAAAACAAAATTAAGTGGAATAGATAAATTATTTGCGATTTATACTGTTTTATTCATTTTACTTTATCTTAATTATTTTATTTTAATAGTCACAGATACTCCGGCAACTCTCGAATACAGGTATCTGCTGATTTTCTACGTTACCCTCTTTTATTTTTCAATGAGGGTCGGTTACTTAAGGATGCTGGTCGAAAACAATCTAAAAACGATATGCCTTATGTATGCTGGTATGATATTATTGAGTTTATTGTATTTTATTGCCGGGTTTCCCGTTCCTTTCATGAACCAATATTATTTAGTGGCGCTGGGAACTTCATTCTTCCTAATCGGGTTGTTAATTTTGCGCGCCATGTTACCAAATAAGATCCCACGGACAATCCCAGTAGATAAATATATGCAGTTTTTAATTGCCCTGTCTTTTGCTCTGTCTTCCTTGTTCCTGATCTATTATTATTGGATATCCACCATGAGTTATATATATCCATCTCAGAACTATACTATTGTTCCGGTGCTGGAAAATATTGTCAGGTGGATGTTTCAAAGTATCTTCTCGACCAAGTTATAAAGCCGATGTGAGAGACAAATAGGGAGTTAAGAAGACAATATAATATGATTTCGACAACTTTACTTACAGAAACGATACAGATAATAAAATTCCGGATACGTCTGCGCTATCTCCGGGTACACATACTGTTCATGTCCGTTGTGTGGATATCGGGAAACAGTGGAGCGCCACAAAGACTGCGACGATAACTGTCGTAGCAACAGGATAACGGTACTGTTACTGATGGAACGCCACAAGTCAGCGGTGTAATTGTTTCAACTATCACGGGATTGGATGGTAAATATTACTGAAGGTTCAAGCAAATACGGACACCGTAACTGCAAGCAGGCAACCAACACACTACAGTAATGTAACATCAGGCATTGTAGTTATTCCATCAAATACGACAACATTCGATATAGTTCTTGCTGAGAAATCAAAAGGAACGATAACGGGTACGGTACAGGAACTGCCATTTAAAAAGCATTTGCCTGAGGTCGCAGCAGCCAATGTTATTCGAGCAAACTTTTGTATGATGATGATTGTGAAGAAAACCTATATATTATATGAAGATAAATAAAGTTTATATGGATAGGACAGATATGTATAATGTTATAATTATACTCTGTTTTAAATTAAGAAATATTAATGATAATAATGGAAACTATCTAATTTAATAATAAAAGGAGATAGGAGTTTATGGGTAAGAAAAATGATAAAAACGGTTGTAAAGTGGTAAGATCTTATTTTGGTCTAAGTATGATTTTGGTATTGATCGCAGTGGTGCTATCGAGCAATGTGGCAAGTGCAGCAACTGTAACGTACAGATGGCAACTCAACAGCGGAACTACGATTGCAACTGGGGTCACCACAAACTGGGGAACATGCGGTCAAAACCCATCTACTTTTACAACAGCCCTGCTTACTAATGGGAGTGATTCGCTATGCGGCACTGATTTTATAAGTGCCAACGGTCTTGATCCGGCAGCCGATATGTTCTCTAATACCCCCTACTCTGTAAATACCAATGTGCAGGGCAACTGGTATTATGGGACTTTATGGGATGACGGATCTGGTGGCGGCACGTTTACATTCAGACTTATATATGTATATCCTAACGGGACAAAAGTTATTCTTCCTGGCTCTGTCAGCCAGAACATACCTCCAGCAGGCACAAATACTGATTATAATCTATCCTTAACAAGCATAAGTGGCACTGTCCCGGCAGGTGCGAAACTGGGATTCAGGGTATCCGTACCTACAACAACTTCAACTCTAAGATCTGGTGTTGGCAACACAGGAAATTGGAATGGAGCTGCGCCTACCGGGTATTTCTCTGTGACCGAGACACCCGCTGGCGGCGGAACACAGACGTACAATCTATCGGGCTATGTGACTAATCAATCAAATGGAGCTGCAATACAGGGTGCAGCAGTTCAGGCTAACACAAGCGTACCGAATGCCACGACTGATGTAAATGGATTCTATCAGTTCACCGGTCTATCGAACGGAACGTATGTCATAAATGCCAGCGCATCGGGTTATAATTCCAATTCTGTAACAAGAACGATCAGCGGTGGAAGCGTAACCAATGCCAATATCTCATTATCACCTGTGCCCCCTTCACCGACTTATCTTTTGTCAGGTTATGTGATCAATCAATCAAGCGGCATCGGCATTTCCGGCGCTACAGTTACAACAAACACGAGCCGGACAAATACAACAATTTCAAGCGGCTACTACAGCTTCAGCCTGAGCAACGGCACGTATCTGATTACAGCCAGTGCGTCAGGATACAACAGCAACTCCATCACGAAAACAGTAAACGGCGCTGCTGTAAGCAATGCCAATATTTCGCTTGCACCCACGCCTCCTGTTGTTCTGACCGGAGGGAAAATACTGGTTGCCACCAATCGATATGTGATTCTGGACGACCCGAATACAGGAACTGCCGGGCCTGGAGGTTTTACAACTGGACCTGGTTTTGCCTGGACTTCCTGGACTGGTAAAAATACTCGGATCAATGCAACAGCACTTTATATCGACAATAGCGGAACGCCGGTTTCAAATAAAATTATAAGATTTACTTTATATAACCCCGTCGGGACAGTATTAACCACTGTAAATGGTACCACGAACTCATTCGGTTTAGCCAATTTCAGTTACGACTTAGATAATGCAAACTATTATGGGAAATGGAATATCGGGGCAGCTAACGGAAGTATTAATGATAGCACAAATTTCATTTACAACTGGTGGGGATGCTCTTTCGGTGGATCGTGCAGCGGAATGAGTTCTGGTGATACTCCATCAGGCAGTGCAACAGCCAACTCGCCATATCTATCAGGGAGGGATCCTACAGTTGGTCAAGATAGTGCTCACTATTCTACATCCACGAATTGTACTTATTGTCACCAATCATTCGATGGTTTAGCTGATGGTTCGACACTAACCAGCAACCACACAATGAGAACAGCCGATGTTCACAGGAATTTAACTTGTAATAATGCAGGATGCCACGGCTCGTCCACTGGCTCAGGCTCCCAGCATGCATCAAACCAGTATATAGGCTCATGCTTTAACGCTACAGCCGGCTGCCATCCCAGACTGGACCCCTCTATCTCAAGCAAATCGACACTCAGCAACCCCAATGTATTGACCGGGTTGAGTCTTTATTCTATCAACAACACCGCATTTAACGCCACCTTCCATACTCCAAACTCCACAGTGCCATGTATCATCTGTCACGGTCCGATGCACAATATTACTAAACCTGACGAAACCCAGCGGTTTATTAATAATACCGTTGTAGAAGATTCCCACTGTAAAACATGTCACTCAAGTTATACAGAGCATAATTCAAGCAATATTACTTCAGGCGGCGTCAACTGCACACTCTGCCACAGCGACGATGTGCATGCAATAAAGGTATTTGCACAGAACGCCACTTATATAACATTAAATAAATATAATCCCAATCCTGCGCGAGGCAACTGTACTAACTGCCACCAGAACGCATCATTCTATACAACCCTCAAATCTCAAACAGCAGCAGGACTTCAGGGAGGAAGGAACCCACCGCAAATCACATCTCCTCTTGAGCATAGCAATGACCCCAATGCGGGTCAAAAATGGAATCAATACTGGAACAACAGTGCCCAGCTTACTTGGTGTCAGTACTGCCACGGCAATACCACACATAACGCCACAGCACTTGGCCGACCCTCGGTTTTCGACGGCAACAATGGTGTCAACTCGACCATCTCGACGAATACGTCATGGTGCACAGCCTGTCACTGGCAGGGCTATATCAGCGGGTCAAACAGCTATAATGACATGATCGGTGCGTTTTTGCAGGTGCAGCTGCTCATACCGCCTGAGATTACAGGCAATGCCACATATGGTGCAAACCAGAGTATATCGGGTTATTTCAATCACAGCAGCGTGAACAAAGACGATTCTTCCTGTAAGGGCTGTCATGGAAGCCTGACCCAGAGCACCCAAATAACAGGATTGATGCATGACGTGGCTCAGGGCACATCAGGAGGACCGAACTGTATCTCATGTCACGATATAGGAGGAATTGCCTCCGGAAAGCTTGTGAATTTCACAACCATGAACAACAGCGGTGATATCCATAAGAACCTGAACAGCGGTATAACCTCGCCATCCGGCTACTCATCATCAAATTTCAAGTGCTGGGCATGCCACGGCAATGGAAGCGAGCCAGCAAACGGCAGCCATCCGTCCAATTACAAGACACCGTACAGATGCCCAGACTGCCATGTTCCATCAGTCTCGCAGAACCTGAACTTCAATCCAAGCAGCACACTCCTGAACGTCAGCCAGCACTACTGGAATGGCACCAACATAACAACGTCAAGCGTAACATCCTGTTATTCGTGCCATAACAGGACAGAAATGATGCTTGCCGGCTATGATCCTGATAATGGTACAGGAGCAGTATACGGAGGAGCAAACGGCGGCAATAACAGCGCAAGCCACTACGGCATAAAGAGACCCGATCTTGCCAGTAAGGACATCACGAGCTACTGCAGCTATTGCCACAACACCACAACTGAGAACGCCACATTCTACGTCAGCAATTTCAATAATTCAATATATAATCACAGTTCCCGTCCAACCACACCACTATGCTCGAACTGCCACAACACCGGCAGGATACACAACAGTACTCTGTCAAAACCGGTGAGCAATGATATACTATGTAAGAATTGCCACGGTCCTGGCGGAAGTGCACTTACAAACAACAAGACCGAACACAAGACACTGTACTGTACGGAATGCCATGCGAATTCCTCGGTCGGAACGCTTGCAGGAAAAGATATCCATGCCATCAAGTACCTGACCCAGAGCAATACGTTCTCCACCTCAAATTCAAGTGCAGTGAACTGCGTGACATGCCACCAGACAACGACCGTAGACTCGTCTATAGCCGGTTTCACTGCGTTCAAGATCCAGAACCCGCTGCACCACAGCGACAATGCCAGCAACGGCACTCTCTGGGGCAACCACTGGACAACGCCCCAGGCATCATGCACCTACTGCCACAGCGATACCAGGCACAATGCC
>CABMHZ010000116.1 GCA_902386115.1 uncultured archaeon
AAAGATGAAACCGCTGCGCGTGAAGACATTGGCGGTACCGCCAACGTGATGGTCTTGCTCCAGAACGATCACTCTTCGTCCAGCCTGTGCAAGATACGCCGCGGCTGATAAACCGCCTACTCCTGCACCGATAATTATCGCATCAGTGTTTTCCATTATTCGACCTGTATCTATAATAGATTATTTTATTTCAAGAGATATAATAGGTACCATGAAGTTCTATGGATTTTCAACAAGTTCCATGAGTTGTTCTTTGTTCACAGTTTCATTCTTGTATTTCTCTGTCATCATTGAAATCCGATGATTGCACCATATTTTGAATATAATTTTATGAACCCGATCTTTGCATGTGCGCCATCGCAAAAAGGTTTGTTTCCAGATCCACCACAACGGCACAGGGTGCATTGTTCGTCAGACAATTTTTCGCCTTTGATCCATTTTTCAGGCTCACATTTCTTTCCTATTCCAATTATCTGCCTGTTGATTGGCAATCCTCCCAAAACCAGGATCGGTCCATCTTTAGTTATCATTATCCTGGAACCTTTATTCATATTTTAAAGTACGCAGCGAGAACTACTTATACATTTCCGAAAGAAAAGCCAGGAAACTCATAGATTAACTTTATATAGGTCTCTTGCCATGTATTATTTGGGAGAAAAACATGACTATCAGAAAGATAAGGAAATTGAAACAGGGAACGTGTAAGTGCCATTCTTCGTGTTCCTGAAATTTGAAAAAAAAATAAAATATAGGATATAGGATGAGCCTGAGATTATTTTATGTTATTATTCTGTTGTTAGACCTCATATATATCGCAAAATACCATTTGCGTGGCACATGAGCGGATCCGGTGCACGTATTCCACGAAATTGTTTTGCCCTGAACCTGCACCCTCCCTTGCAATCACGGATCATCGTACAATCATGGCAATCAAGTTGATCTAAAGTAAAGAGAGTTTTTCTGCAAAGTTCTTCCCAGGCTGAGTACAGATCATTTGAATTCCCGTATGTCTCATCCCTGAAAAACCCGCATTTACTCACAGAGCCATCAGGAGATATCGCACATATGTGGGAACCGCAGGTATAATCTCCCGTACTTTCATGCGAACCGGCGCCAAAGCCATATTTCAAATACTTTGCGGCTTCATTCACATCAAGTACAAATTCCTTATTTTCTGCCAGTGCACCTGTAACGCATGGGACATCAACACTCCAGGAAATAGTGCCTGAACCCGAAAAAAGCTTCTCCATCTCCTGGAATTCATTGACGTTGAATCTGTGTATCATGGTAGCTATCGAAACAGGTACTCCCGATTCGATCAGATTGGAAATTCCTTTCATTGATCTTGCATATGAACCTTTTCCACGCAGGAGGTCATGAGAATGTATCCCATCTATACTGACCTGGACTTCATGAACATACCTGGATAATTTTCTTGCCGCCTTTTTATCGATAAGAGTTCCATTTGACAGGACTACAACTCTTAATTCGTAAGATGGAAGGATCTCCATAAACTCCCAGAATCCGGAATGAAGGAGCGGTTCACCTCCCGAGATCATGATTTTAAGACCGCCCATTGCTTCAAATTGGGATACTGTATTTTCAAAAATTTCATTATCCATTTCTGAGTTTTCCTTGTTTCCAAAATAGCAATGCCTGCATGCAAGATTACATTTATCTGTAATATTTAATAGAAGATAACGAAGGGAAGGTAGAGGAGAATGGGGAATTTTTATCTCCCTAAAATTATCTCCGTCTTTTATAAGAATAATTCCTTCATCCAGCATCGATCTAATGGTTTCGTTGGTTTCGTCATTCACTGACAGATCTGAGAATGAGTTCCTGCCATCGCATTTTCTCAAGAAATTAAAGGCTTCTTCATCCAGTTCATACAATTCATCCCTCCGGATATCATAGACAAAATAAGATTCGATCTTTCGAAGGATATGACCTGGCGCTAAAACAGGAAACTTTTCTAAAGCCATATTATATCTTTTCGCCAGTAATGTCTTCCGGAGTGATCTTGCCTTTCCGGAGCATGTTTTTTAAAACCTTAAATGCTGCGCATTCAAGCTCTGTGTCATCTTCTTTGAAGAACTCGCAGCGTGTGCAGATAAGGGTTACATAGGGATTTGTTTCTTTTTTTGTCAATTGATCACTTCATGTTCCTTTTATCATTCATGATTATAAAATCTCTTGCCAATCAATTATTCGACAATGTATGTCACCTGAACGGATAAAGAAACTTTTGTTTCTCCAGGATTGACCGGGGTGGCAACTTTTCCTTCAGCTATCGATACTTCCCTGACAAACGGCTGGATGATACCTCCATCACTAATTGAAGATGTCTTCACACCGATTATCCTGACATTCAGCTTTTCGGCAAGGTTTCCCGCTTTTGATGAAGCATCGGATACTGCTTCTGTGAGGAGCTCTTGCTGAAGCTCTTTTTGTTTTTCCCGGGATATAGAGAAAGATACTCCTCCGATCTGGTTCGCTCCCGCGGCAGTAGATCTGTCAATGATATCGCTCAGTTTGTCCAGCATCTTTGTAGTGATCTGAACATTATTAGAAGCAGAGTAAGCTTCTATAGTTGGCGTACCGTTGTATTTGTACACCGGCTGGATGGAAAGGAAGGATGTTTGAATATCTTTATCCTGAATTCCGAGATTTTTAAGTTCATTAATGACAGCATTCATCGAGTCTGCATTTTTATTTGAAGCCTCCTTTGCGGTTGGCGCCTCAACAACAACGCCTACGCTCAATGAAGAAGTATCAGGAGCTACATTTTTTTCTGCAGAACCTGAAACAGTGATAGTGTGTTCCTCTTTCTGCCCGGATACTTCAGGTGACGGTAATCTGGCAAATAGTATAACTGCTATTAATAATATGGCGATTGCCAGGACAAGATATAATTTATTGTTAGATGCTTCTTGTGACAAATTTTCCCTCCACTTTATTGAATGCGGGGAATTATCTCTTTGTTTCATGATAAATCTTACCCTGGATTCAAAATGCGGGTCTAAGTCAGGTTATTAGAAAAGTAAAAATAAAACTTTATATATTCATATATCCCACTCTGGTTTATGGATTTTAAACAATGGGAACCCATTTACAAAGAGATCCTCCTTGATTTTGGATGGAGCAGAGAGAAAGATGAGGAGGCGGCAAAGATGTTATCCCAGCTTCTTGCCGGAAAACCCGGCAATTTATCCACCCTCAGGAAAAAAGTCCAGGGAAAAGACGTTCTTGTGTGCGGGAACGCGCTCACTCTCTCCAACGACCTTGACAGGATAAATACGAGCAAATATGTGATAATCGCAGCAGACGGGGCGACCAGCACCCTTCTTGAAAAAGGCATTGTTCCTGACATCATCGTGACCGACCTTGACGGATATATCCCTGATGAGATGGAAGCCAACAGGAAGGGCGCCTTCATGGTCGTACATGCCCACGGAGATAATATGAGTCGTCTTGATGCCGTACGCAGCATGGTGGATATCATCGGGACGACACAGGCAGCCCCGCTGGATAACGTATATAATTTCGGCGGGTTAAGCGATGGGGACAGGTCTGTTTTTCTTGCTCATGAATTCGGCGCCCGCACCATAACTCTTGCAGGGTTTGAATTTGGCGATCAAAAAGTCACGGAGATGAAAAAGAAAAAACTCAAATGGGCACGAAAACTAATTGGAATGGTACTCGTGGCTTAAGATTTGGCTCTTCGTCCTGTTAAGTCCTGATTATTCCGATATTGAGGTAATCATATATAGCAATGATTATATCTATTTGGTGATAATCCTGAACGTACCAGAGGGATAGAAAAATGAACGAAACGAAATACCTGTTCGGCGATTCCACAGAATCACAACTTAAGAGAGATTTTCTTGCGCTGCTTGATAATTATGTCGACACGTGCGTAAAGGCGATAACGCTTGAGAATTCTGTTTTTCAACTGAAAGAGGACATAATGGACAGGCGAAAGCTCAAGAATACGATCATCGAACAACTGGACATGTGCCTTTTAACCTCTGAACAGGCTATTTCAAATGCAGTCGCAACCAGTAAAGAGAAAACCACGATCACACAGTATGCCGCAAAGGGCAGGGAATTCCTGAAAAAATACATAGATGATGGCAAAGTAAGGTTATCGGAGGAAGTATTCAAGGAAATTTCTGATTTTGATAAAAAAGTAAATTTTTCAGACAAGGAGAATCGGGCAATCCTGGAAACTTTTTTTATCCACGACCCTCTCAATATTATTCAAAGAAATTTTATAATTAAAGCTACAAAGGACGGCTTTGCAGCAAAGGTCAAGGTGGATTTTGAAGGCGACATATCAGTCATATACGGCATAGCATCCTCGCAGGTACCTTTCTGGAACAGGCACGTCAGGGTTTCAGATTTTATTAAAGGCATTGAGATCCCGGCAAGAATGAAAAAACCGCTCCTTAAAAAGGAAGAAACGCCGGATATTGTAGTGATAGACGATTATCTCGTCACGGATGTAGTCCAGGTTGGAAATGAGCTTGAGGTCATTATCAGGAAAAGAATGGATAGTGAAGCCGAACGATTCAGGTTCAAGATGGTTTTTAAGGATCAATTCGCTGTCGAGGTTTACCATGCTGAAGAAAAGGAAATGGAAAAATACATTCAGGCAATCCCTGCGATAAACGCCCTTATTAATCCACAAAAACTGCGGGAACTTGGAGAAAAGATCATAGCCCGGTTAAACACCCTTTATCCCAAAAAACGGTCGATGGAGTCACTGCATTTTAACAAGAAAGATGTCTTTGAGCAGAACCTGGTTTTTGAGCTACTGAATAAGATAGCTGAGATATACGCTCCCACGATCGCGCAGATAAAAAAACACACCCCGTCTTTAGAGGAACTCTCTCTCAAGGTCGAGGATGAAAGCGGGAAGCGAAGCGAGATTTATCTGAAAAAGTCAAAAGTTAAGGAGAAGCTCGCCACGATAAAGGAAAAAGGCGACGTGATCCTCAAGATTCTGGATATTTAAAAAAAAATTACTTTTTTCCCCAAAACCTATATCAATGATGGAGTTGTATGCGGTGAAAAATGGAGAACTAATATGGGAAATATTCGACCCAATTACATCAAATCATTAGCAACACAGTTACTTGAAGAGCATGGCGATGTTTTAACAACGGATTTCGCTCAGAACAAAGAATTTGTCACCCGATTCACCAATGTTGAGAGCAAGGGTATAAGGAATCGAGTTGCAGGGTATATCGTACGCTCTTTAAGAGTAAAGGCTGTCAGAAAGAAATAGGGGGATCATGATAGAAGGTGTTCTGCCCGCCCTCATAACCCCGTTCACCAAAGATAACAGGGTAGATAAGGATGGCTTAAGGCAGAATATCGAATTTTTGATAGACGGGGGCGTATCAGGAGTCGTTCCCTGCGGAACAACAGGCGAAGCTGCGACTCTTTCCATCCAGGAACATGAAAAGGTGATAGAGTACGCAGTAGAGTACTCTTCTGTCCCAGTTGTGGCAGGAACCGGTTCCAACAATACCACCGAGGCGCTTGAGCTGACGAAATTCGCTATGGATGCAGGCGCTGATGCAGCATTGCTTATAACGCCGTATTACAACAAGCCAAATGACAATGGGATGCTGATGCATTTCAAGACCATCGCAGAAGCAGTGGATATTCCTATCATCATTTATAACGTTCCTTCACGCACAGGGATCAACCTGAAACCTGAACTTACGGCAGAGCTTGCAAAACTAAGTAATATAGTGGGTATTAAAGAGGCAAGCGGCAGTCTTGACCAGATCACCAGGATAATCGAACTCACAAAGGGCGAGGCTTTTAATGTCCTCTCGGGTGATGACGGTCTGACGCTTCCGATCCTGTCAATAGGAGGAACGGGAGTCATCTCTGTTGTTGCAAATGTCGCCCCGAAACTTGTTGTTTCCATGGTAGAGGCTTTCCGCAGCGGGAATATGAAAAAAGCAAGAGAGATTCATGTGTCCCTTGCCCCCCTGATTCGCGCTATGTTCCTTGAAACAAACCCCATACCTGTAAAAAAGGCTGTTGAACTGATAGGGCTCCCTGCAGGAAACCTGCGCCTGCCGCTTGCGCCGATAAGCCCGGACAACGAAAAAAAGCTTAAAAAAGCGCTGAACGACCTTCATCTGATAGAGTGAGTTAATTATGATAAAAATAGCAGTCACCGGAGCCTGCGGTAGGATGGGCGGGCTGATTATAGAAAACGTCCTTAAAACAAAAAACATGAAACTCGTTTCTGCCATAGATATTTCCAATATCGGGAAGGATATCGGCGAAGTGATGAGGGTGGGCGCGTTAAATTTACCAGTGGAGGATGCAAAAAACATCGAAAGGGCACTTATGAACTCAAAACCCGATGTCCTTATCGATTTTACGATAGCCGATGCTTCAGTGAAAAACGTGATCGCTGCTGCCGGGAAAAAAGTAAATCTTGTTGTTGGCACGACGGGTTTTACTAACGAGCAGCGCTCGGTAATGGAGACATCAATAAAATCCAATGGCGTTTCTGCTGTCATTTCCCCTAATTTTTCAATTGGCGTCAACGTGTTTTTCGGGCTCCTTGCTGAAGCGGCTGCGCGCCTTGGTAATTACGACATCGAGATAATCGAGGCTCACCACAACCAGAAGAAAGATGCGCCCAGCGGAACTGCACTGAAGGCTGCCCAGACTATGGTAAAAGTGCTCGGAGAGCGAGATTTAGTGTACGGCAGGCACGGAATTTCCCCGCGCAAAAAAGAAATCGGCATTCATGCGGTGCGCGGAGGCGATATAGTGGGAGATCATACAGTCCTGTTCGCCGGTGACGGGGAACGCATCGAAATAAAGCATCAGGCTCATAGCAGGCAGGCATTCGCCAGCGGCGCGGTAAGAGCTGCTGAATGGGTTTGTGAAGCAAAGCCCGGTGTTTATGAAATGAAAGATGTCCTGGGCATAAAATAAAACTCAGAGAGATATAATAACTTAGATGTTCAGTGAGAGACTTTAAGAAGCTGAACGTCTAAGTCAGCCCATTGTATCGAGCTTAAAGCATTCGGGCAGATTATAAAGACAATCTATATTCTGCAATATATCGATGATCTGCTACTCAGGCAGGCAGTTAGGGTACTGCATTCTAACGCTGGATTGGAAGAAGATCAGTATTGTGGCAGATCTCTCACAGGGTACGCCCCGATTCGTCCGTAAAGTGCCTCTGGATTTTCATTTAATTGCATCCATCTTTTGCGTAATCGGCAGGAAAAATGTGAAAGTGCTTCCCTCGCCATACCTGCTTTCGGCCATGATACTGCCGCCCTGCATTTCAACCAGCTTCTTTGAAATCGCAAGCCCAAGCCCCGTGCCTCCATAGCTTTTCGAAATACTCACGTCAAGCTGCTCGAACTTCTTAAAAAGTTTATCCATATCTTCTTCCTGCATTCCAATACCCATATCCGAGACTGAGAATTTCGCCATGTTTTCTTCCCTTTTTGCGCTTATTGTTATCGTTCCTCCCTCGGCTTTGCTGAATTTCACTGCATTACTGAGAAGGTTGAAAAGTATTTGCTTGAGCCTCAGGCTGTCGGTCTCTATGATATCGAGTTGAGGGTCAAGCTCCTTTTCCAGTATCACATTATGCTTTGCAGCCCTTTCTTTTATGAGATCGAGAGCCATAATTATGATTTCCGGCACCGATACCTTCTCGATTGAAAGTTCCATCTTTCCAGCTTCAACCTTTGAAAGATCAAGAATATCATTGATCAGACTGAGCAGATGTTTACCGCTTGTATGTATGTTCTCAACATAATGCACCTGTTTTTCTTTCATTCCGCCGCACGCATTCTGTGTCAGGAGTTCAGAAAAACCAATGATCACGTTCAAAGGAGTCCTCAATTCATGGCTCATATTTGCCAGAAATTCTGATTTTGCCTTACTTGCAAGCATGAGGCGTTCATTTTCCAGAGAAATTGCCTCAACCAGCTTGTGCTCTCTGATGTCCTGAGCAACGCATACTATTCCGTGGATCTCACTGCCCTCGCGCATGACCGAGCCTGAAAAATACACAGGTATCTTTATTCCATCTTTTGAAACACAGGTTTTTTCAAGGCCTGTGATATAACGTTTCTTAATTAAATTATCCATCTCGCTGCGAATAAATAGTTCTTTATCTTCCAGTATCATACCCACAGGCTTTCCAATGAGTTCATTTTCCTTATAACCTAAAATGTTAAAGACAGCGGGATTGGCAGCTTTGATTGTTTTATCAACTTCCAGAATAATCAACATATCAGCCATTGATTTGAGAATGCTGTCAAGGAAGTTCTTGGCAGAAGTGATTTCTACGTTATTTTTTTTCAGGTCCGCAGCCATCCTGTTGAACGAATGAGCAAGGTCTCCTATCTCATTTCCGGATCTGATGTCTGTAGTTGTATCCAGATTGCCTTTACCGATTTCGACGCTTGCAGCTTTCAGTCTGACTATTGGTTTTGAAAGAGAATTGGATATGTATGCCCCGATTATTATAGCCAAGATGAATGTCCACGCACTGATAATTAAAGTAATATTTTTACCATATGTAATTGCATATGCTAAGTTTTCCTTTTTTTTTGCAAATTCATTGTTCTCGTTTACTAATGCATCGTCCACAGCCGCCAGGAACCCGAGCTCAGCATCTTCAAATTCATTTGATTTTCCCTCAATTTCCTCTCCTGATACGCCCTGTTTTTTCAGCTCAATCAGTTCAGAACTTGTTTTCTGAAGTTTTTCACCTGCTAAACTTATGTTTTCGAGGAATTGTTTTTCATCAGGTTCATATCCATTTACCAGGGCTTCGTATCTTTTGAAGGAAGTATAATAATCTTTTGTTCCGGATGTTATTTGATTGGATTCAATTTCTGACTGGGTGCCTCCCGTTTTATTTTCTGATAGAACAGTAATGGTTTCGTGGGTAGATGACACTATTCTTAATCCCGCAAATTTCAAATCATCAAGCGCATTAATAGTAGGTATAATTCTCACTCCAACGGGATTGTAGGCATTGCTGATAGAATCAGTTGTGGTGATTCCAAAATAAGCCACTACTCCAACTAGTAGGGAAACTAATAAAAATCCGAGAGTTAACTGATAGAATATCTTCATTTTTACCTAAGTGTTTCCCTTTTCGGGTATCCGTCTTTTCATATGATTGATTTTTGTTTGCGATAGAGCGTGCGCCTCTATCTGTTTTTTACTATGATCCTATGATCGAAAGATAAAAAGTAATTGTAACTCATCATCCGCAACAAGTGTTTTTGGTTTGACATTACATATTCATGGGAGTGTTTTCAACGACGAGTACCTTTGCCATATATCATCATTATTTCTTCTATATATTATAATCATTATTATTAGATATATACCTTGCGCCTGTTAGGGTATCACCACGATTCGTCCGTAAAGTGTCCATAAGACAGTGATAAAATAATTATTTAACTATATATTTAGCGGCATACTCATTCGATTACTTCTATTTTTTCTAATTTTGTTTCAATGCCAGATTTTATCCTGTCTAATTGATTTATGCCTCAACTCAAACGTAAAAGTACCCTTACTAGAATTTCCTACAAAAACAACAAAATTGTCTCAGGTATGCCATATCTGCGAAGAAGTGGTTAAGAAACCACTTAGGGATTACCGTGAAATAACCCATCTAAATTAATCTCCTTTTTGTGAAATGGAATAGTTCCATTTAGGATGTAAAGAATGGTATTCTATCGCCAATTTCTCCATTTCTTCATCCAATATTTTG
>CABMHZ010000117.1 GCA_902386115.1 uncultured archaeon
AGTACCAAAGCCATTGGCGAACCTGGAGCGTTCGAATACATATAAGATGCAGTAATCAAGCCAACCAATCCTGAACCAGCAGCAAGCTCTACAGTACCTGTACCTATACCCGTTGCCTGTGCCATTGCTGCCGGAGCGCCTCCTACTGGCACAAAATGAACACCCAGACAAATAAGGGTGCCGCTGATGGCTATTAAAAAAATATTCGTCATTATTTCGGGAGAGAGTAATGAAATATCCACCATTTCAAATCACTCCTTTTTTCCTTATTTTTAAAGTGTCCCCTTCGTTCCTAGTTTCAGTCGCGATAGATAATATTTCAATTTTCATGTATTGTTTTCCTCCTACTTTAAACAGCAATCACCACTCAGAACAAACATGAATGATAGACCTGTTCGATGAACAATAATTATCAAATATTATAAATCTTTCTAATTTGTTATAACTTGTGATTATCATTTTACGAGGGTCTTGAAAATGGATGATGGGAAAGAGAGAATTAATTTTCTATACAGAAAACATAATACGCAAGAAAAAGAATTCAATGCAAAGAACATGAAAGGGAGCGAAAGATCCTATAAAAGCCTGCGAATCTTGGCGTTCATATTGGTGATTATAGTTTCCATTGCAGCCATAATGCCTTTCCCCTCACAAAGTGAATTAAAATCTAATAAACCCTGTGTGGTTATTGAAGCCAATTCAGTGCAACAACAGCAATCCCAGGAGGAAAAAATCTGGGATCAATTGGAATGCTCATTCGGTTTGAATAAACAACAAGTTAAATTATTTATTCTGGGAATAATCAATCTCGATGAATTGACAATGTGGGTCTTGGGAGTGGATAGAAGAGTTGTTGTTTTAAAAATGATGCATGAAAAAAGGATGATACAGGCATCCGATATAGCAGATTCGACCGATAGATCATTACAGAACATCAGTTATGCAATGCGAGAATTAGAAGAGCATGGACTGGTCCAGTCCCTGACTCCAGGAAAAAAAACCTGGAAAAAGTTTATTCTTACAGAAAAAGGAACAGATGTATTTGAAAACCTCAAGAAAAATAATCTGATCAGTAAATAATCTGTATTAACCCCTACACTTAAGCATTTTAATTCTCAATTCTATAACAAGATAGAATAGTCCTGCCACTACAAAAAACATTGCTGGTCCAATAAATGCTTCCATTGATCGTTCCATAAATTCTCCTAATCAAGATTTTAATTTATCTTTATATATTTTATTACAATTATATTCTGTTTCCGGTCTTTTCTGAAGCCAAGATTTAGCCGCTTATAATTTGTTTTGGTATGGATAAAATCCAGATATTGTTTCCTCCTATTTTAAAGATTAATCACCGCATTGAACCAACGTGATTGATGAACCTATTGATTAACAATAATTTTTAAATAGTATAAATCTTTCTAATTTATGATAATTTGTTATTAATTATATATAATTCCATTCTTTATAGCCCACAAATGTAGAACTTTCAATAGGTTGCCCATATTACAGATCAAATATACTTCCAAGAAAAAAGATCCCGAAAAGTTTATTCGATTTTTAAATGCCTTTCAGTTGGTGCCAGATTTTCCCCTGCGCCGCAGCGCAGGGTCGCAAGCTAAAATCTGGCTTTTCCAGTTTCTGAACCCTCCTCTGTAAAAATTTCCAATGCAAGGAGGTAATCAGATGGAAAATTGCAACATCAGAATACGCGACATGCGTAAAGACGAAAGACCAAGGAACAGGCTGCTCGACAAAGGCCCGGGGTCATTAAGTGATTCGGAGCTCCTGTCAATAATCTTGAGAACGGGATCAAAGAGAGAAAACGCGATAAACCTGGCTCAGCGGATTTTATCGCAGTTCAACACAAAGGAACTATCAAGAGCCGATGTAAGTCAACTGATAAAGATAAGCGGCATAAAGCATGGCAAGGCTTGTCAGATAATAGCTGTTTTTGAAATGGCAAGACGGCTTGAATCCTTTGTGGGTGAAGATAAGTTTAAGATAAATTCTCCTGAAGACGTTTACAGACGGCTGTACTCGAACATGCGGGAGTCAAAGAAGGAGACATTTATCGAATTGAGCCTGGATACCAAGAACCAGGTCATCCGGGAGGAAACAATATCTATCGGGTCACTGAACGCTAATATTGTTCACCCCAGGGAAGTTTTTAGACCCGCAATGATGCAGTCAGCAGCGCACATAATAGTAGCTCACAATCATCCTTCTGGAGACCCCACCCCAAGCAGAGAGGATATCGAGATCACAAAAAAGCTGTTGAAACAGGGAAAATAATAGGAATTGACGTTCTCGATCATGTAATAATCGGGGATTGCCGTCATTTCAGCATGAAGGAGGCTGGACATATCTAAATCTCCCCTCCCTTTAGGAAGGGGCTTGTTCCGTGAGGAGCAAGGGCAACAGGTTGAGTAGGAGGCTTAAAAAAATGCAGAAGTTAGGGGAAAGAAATACATACACACCTACGAATATTCCGCACGTTCGTAGCAACTGTGATCCAGCATTAAAAGTAGAGGAAACTCTCAGTGTGCCGGATTTAAAAACGTCTTCTAACAACTCCGATGCGGCTCTAATTGCGATAGAACACGCAAGGTAGAACATGAGTGTATCTGCTGTCTATGTTCTGAACATGAGAGGCTCTCCTCTCATGCCAACAACACCAGGAAAAGCAGGAAGATTGTTGAAAGAGGAAGAGCAAGGGTCGTAAAAAGAACACCATTTACAATACAGCTAAACTATGCAACAGGTGAGACAAAGCAGGAGATAGCTCTCGGAGTGGACTCTGGATACAAGAATATCGGCCTCTCGGCTGTAACCAGCAAGAAAGAAGTGTATTCAGCAGAAGTAAGACTGAGAGCAGATATCGTAAAGCTCAACTCGGAGAGACGGCAGTATAGGAGAGCACGAAGGAACAGGAAGACATGGTACAGACAGCCAAGGTTCCTGAACCGGAAGAAACCGGAAGGCTGGCTGGCGCCGTCGATACAGCATAAGCTCGATAGCCACTTTAAGCTGATCGAGAGAATTAAGAGTATACTGCCGGTAACGAGGATCGTTGTTGAAGTGGCAGCGTTCGATATCCAGAAGATCAGGAATCCGGAGATATCGGGAACTGGATATCAAAACGGGGTACAGAAAGACAGCTGGAATGTAAGAGAATATGTTCTCCACAGAGACAACCATACCTGTCAGGTATGTCACGGTAAGTCTAAGGATCCGGTGCTGGAGACGCATCACATCGTTTCGAGACAGGTTGGCGGTGATTCTCCAGATAATCTCGTGACTCTCTGCCAAACATGCCATTCTAAAGTTTCAAAAGGGAAGCTTGTGCTGGACATAGAAAATCCGGTCGGCTTCAGGCCGGAAACGTTCATGTCAACTGTCAGATGGATGCTGGTTAACCGGTTGAGAGAGATGGGGAATATAGTGAGCCATACATATGGATATCTAACAAAGTCTAACCGGATTGCACTGGGAGTTGAGAAGTCTCACATGAACGATGCTTTTGTAATATCAGGAGGAACTATGCAAGAAAGAAGTCCAATAAGCTATTTGATCAAACAGGTAAGAAGATGTAACCGCAAGCTGTTTAAGGGCGACAGAAGCCATATAAAGAATACAGCAACCAGGTTCGTTCATGGGTTCCAGAGGTACGATAAAGTTCTCTGGAACAATATCGAGTGTTTTGTATTCGGAAGGCGTGAAAAGGGTTATTTCGACTTACGGAAGCTTGACGGCACAAAGGTTCATGCAAGTGCGAATGTTAAGGAAATCGGACTATTGGAGAGAGCGAGCACATCTTTGATAGAGCCATTTGAATGGGGTACGCTCCTCTACTTTCCGAAGAACAGAGTCCCCGCTACCCCTGCACCCCACAGAGGAGTATAATGACTGAAAGAAAAGTCCCGTACATTTTAACGCTTCCCTGGGATGTTATTGATGATACTCAAGCTCAGGTTCGCCGGATACTCGTAAACTGGCAGGAGTTCTATGCAATCGCTTATGCAGGGAACTTACTGTTCACCCCAGAAGAGGTAGCAGCCGCACATCAAAGATTCATCCAATATCCGAACATAGAAAGAACCTTACCTGTGTGGATACTGTCGGAATCAGATATAAGAGGCATAGCTGACCGATTTGGATTGAGCCTGGAAGGATTGGATCTTGATCTTGTTTTCCATCACTTCAAGAAAGGTTTCATGCCGATGGTAGAATCTTGGGATGAGGTTCTAAAAAAGGCAATAGAGCAGGCCAAATTGGAGAAGTTTATCCAGACATAAAAGGGGAGGATTATGGCAGGTCAATTGACACTTGGGTTATTCGAAGATATCAACCCGGCCCATGACAAAAAACCTATTATTATAGCTTGACTTCGCCACCTACGGCTAAGTAAAACGTATTTTTATTACCTTATATAATTTGCCAGATGGCTATTTACCAGCGTAATTTCAGACTATCGTCATCATATTTTTTGATAAAATCGCCTAAAATG
>CABMHZ010000118.1 GCA_902386115.1 uncultured archaeon
AAATCTTGATATTAAATACAGACTCAACTACCACAAAGAAATGAACAATAATTGATTCAGGGTCTCAGCCATGTCAAAAGTCCTGTTAGATAAATAGATGAATTTGATGTTCTTATTGGAAAGCGCTTTTGCAACAAGCGTCCCCATCTCCCCAGCCCCAATTACCATTACGGTCTTCCCGCCCAGCCCTTCAAGTGTTTCCTCAGCCAGTTCAACCGCGGCAGAACCGATCGAGACCGAGCCTTTATTATGCCGGTCTCATTTCTTATGCGCTTCCCTACCTGGATAGCTTTTCCAAAAGCTGTATCGAGTATTTTTCCCGTGGTTTCCGCTTTCTTTGCAAGGGCGTATAATTCTTTCACCTGACCGAGTATCTGGTCTTCCCCTACTATCATGGATTCAAGACCGCCTTTCCCATACAAAACATCATCAATAAATAGTTGCTGCGTCATTGTACACACCCACATGAAGCTCGTAATCCAGAAATCAGAGGTAAAAGGAACTGTCAATGCCCCGCCGTCGAAAAGCTATACACACAGGGCTATAGCGATAGCAGCGCTTTCAAAAAAGGCTACAGTTAATAATCCTCTTATTTCAGAAGACACAAAAGCCACGATAAGAGCATCAGAGGCTTTCGGGGCGGTCATCGACCAGAAGAAAGATTCGCTTAACATCAAAGGATTTGACGGGAAACTCAAGACACCTGATAATGTGCTCGACGTCGCCAATTCAGGCACAACTCTGCGAATAATGACAGCAGTTGCATCGCTTGCGGAAGGCGCAACCGTTCTTACAGGTGACGCCAGCATCCGCACGCGCCCGAACACGCCGCTTCTCAACGCGCTCAATGACCTTGGCGCAGAGGCGTTTTCCACGCGCAACAACGGCATGGCGCCAATAGTTGTAAGGGGTAAGATGAGAGGTGGGCGCGTATATATCGACGGTTCAATAAGTTCGCAATTCATCTCGGCGCTTCTCATAGCATGTCCTTTTGCCAGGAATGAAACAAAAGTCATTATTAAAGGCGAGATGAAATCCCGACCTTACGTTAATATCACGATAGACATGCTCAAAGATGCAGGAGCAAGGATCATCGAAGAAACCCCTAACGCATTTACCATTCCGCCCGAACAGGAATACGATCTGAAATCATATAACGTACCGGGCGATTTCTCATCAGCATCGTACATGATGGCGGCAGGCGCCCTATGCGGTGATGTTACAATAAAGAACATGTATCCCACAGAGCAGGGTGATTCCGCGCTTATCGATATCCTTGGAAAAATGGGGGCAAATATTAAGTGGGATGAGAAAAAAGGAGAAGTAAGGGTGACTGCGAGCGAACTTGTGGGCATCAGCGTGGATGTCGGGAAGACCCCTGACCTTGTGCCAACGCTTGCAGTGCTTGGCGCAGCGTCAAAGGGTACGATGGTCATTGAGAATGCAGAACACGTGAGATATAAGGAGACCGATAGGCTCCATGCAATGACAGTAGAACTGAAAAAGATGGGTGTGGATATAACAGAGGAAAAGGACAGGCTTATCATCAGGGGAGGGAAGCTGAAAGGGGCTGAAGTTCACGGATGGGACGACCACAGGATAGTGATGGCGCTGGCTGTGGCGGGGATGGTTGCAGGAGGAACGACCATCGATACGGTTGAATCTGTGAGTATCTCGTATCCTGGATTCTTTGAAGACCTGAAAAGAATAGGCGCAAGTGTTTAAGAAAAATCAGAAAAAATTATCGCTTATTTTTTGGCACAAGAAAGTCTTTTGTTCTAATATGTTTTGGAGTTTCTTTCTGTATTTTCTCAAATTTTTCCGCAGCTATTAGTGGAAAATCTTTGTGTAAATATTCTAAAGCCATTTTTTTGTACTCCAAAATCTATTTTAATTAATTACTAAGTTACTACAATTTATATAGTATATTTAAACTACATATAGTTTGTCCCAAATTATGACAACTCCATTTGAAGCAAAAATAAATCATTATCGTGATTATAAATATCACTAAAGCCATATTTTATATATGAGTTTCTCAATTTTTCACTATCTGTTTCTACTATAACAGTGTCAATTCCTCCAGTAAGCTCTTTTATACTATAAAATATTCCAAATGCAAAGTCAAGTATATCTTTCATATCAAGCTCGTCTTTTGTTACTCCGTCATCTCGTGCTAAACAAGTAATATAAAATACCTCTTTCGAATTACATATGTTGGTTTCATTTGGAAGCCGAAGTTTTTTTATATAGTGGCTAAAAAAACCAAGAAATTTATCATTTTGATCAAGGACAAAATGAGAGGCAACACGCCGGTCATTAGTTATATCATTCGACGTTTCTAATTCCGATTTCACAAAATACTCAATTTTTTTTACTGTTTCAGCATTTACACAATCAATTTTTCTTTTTACACTTTCGAGTCCAAAGTTATCTATTATTTCTCGGAGTTTCTTATCCCCATATTTATCTCTTATTTGATTTAAACTATACAATTGTAATTCTTTCATTTTTCGCATCTATAGTCCCATTTTTATCATATAAGGATTGCTAACCCAATGGAGAAAAGGATTCAGAAATGGGTTGCAACCGATGACCAATGAAACTATAATAGATAAGACATCTATTCAAGGAAAATATGAATATTATGATAAATAAAATTGAAATATACGATTCCGCATCTTCCGGGATCGCATGGTTAAAAGAACAGGAAATCTCTGAAGTAAAAGACCTGTCCCGTTCTATCCAGGCGCTTTCATTATGGAACGAGAAAACGCGCCATCTTATTGAACTATTGCTCACAAAAAAAACAGGTGCTTGCTGGGAAACAAACAAGCCTATTCTTGATACTGCAAGAGCATGCAGCGCGCTTGTTTCCTGCGGAATAATAGCGCATGAGCAGCTTGACTGGATAACCGGGCAGCAGAAGAACGGGAACTGGAACAACAGCGAGATAGAGACGTCATACGCCCTTATCGCGCTTGGGGATGCGGGCATGAAAAACGAGGACGGGTGTGAGTGGCTTGTCAGGAATTACGGGAAAAAATGGGAACATATCGGTACGACATCACTGATAATTACTGCCCTCATGAAACAAAATAAGGTCAAATATCTGGATTTCATAAAAGACCGCGCAGGCTGGATACTTTCAAAAAGGGAGTCAGGGGGCTGGACATACACAGCAACGAGCAACCTGGCGATACAGGCATTGATATTGTCGGATGAAACGGATATTGCTCCATCGATCCGGTGGCTCCTGGGAAGGCAGGAACAAGGGAACTGGGGGGATATAACTTCAACTGCACTTTCGCTGATATCTTTAAAGATGTATCTGGGTAAACTTAATAGTGGTTTGGGTTGAAGAAGTGCAAAAGAGAAGATAATCATGGGTAAAAAAGCAGCAGTCATAAAAGGTGACGGCGTAGGTCCTGAGCTTGTCAGCAGCATGCTCAGGGTAGTTGAAGCCGCAGGTACGAATGTTGAATTTATAATGTGCGAGGCAGGCGCGCAATGGTGGGAAGCAAACGGCGGGGATTCGCTTATTCCCCCTGAGACCTGGGACACTCTTGGCAATACGGATGCAGGTTTTAAAGGTCCGACAACCACTCCGGGCGGCACTGGTTCTCCCAGGAGCGTGGCAGTGTCCATACGCCAGAAGTTCAACCTTTACGCCAACGTGAGACCGATAAGATCCTTTCCGAACACGCAGAAACCTCTCGGTGATGTTGATTTCGTATGCGTGAGGGAGGGCACGGAGGGGCTGTATTTTGGAAAGGAAGTCCAGTTGACAGAGAACGTTTATATCGCCATAAGGAAGATCACGCGACCTGCATGCAGAAATGTGGCTCGATACGCATTTGAGGAAGCTGTGCGAAGGGGATGGAAATCAGTTGTGGCGATACATAAGAGCAACATACTAAAGATGACGTGCGGGACTTTCCTTGAGGAAGTCGATAAAGTCAAACATGATTATCCCGGCGTCGAGCTTGAGGAATACCATATCGATAATATCGCGCAGCAGCTTATCAAGAACCCGCAGATATTCAACAATAAAGTCCTTCTCTCGACTAACCTTTTCATGGATATCCTGAGCGAGGAGTGCTCTGCGCTTGTGGGAAGCATCGGTCTCATTTATTCGGCGAATATCGGTGACAATTATGCCATGTTCGAACCAGCCCACGGTTCGGCGCCAAAATATGCAGGACTGGACAAGGTGAACCCTGTGGCTACAGTGCTCGCAGGTGCATGGCTGCTGGATTATCTCGGAGAGCGCGAGAACTCGAAAGCGATTTTTGAGGCGGCAGAAAAAGTGATCTCAGAAGGAAAGAAAGTAACATATGACATGGGCGGAGATGCAAAGTCGAGCGAGATGGTGGACGAGATAATAAGGAAGATAGCTTAGGTCTTCCTCACCCCTTATACGCTCCGTTCACTACTTCCCTTATCCTGTCCGCAGTCTTTGGACCGACGAGTCCCACTTCCATCAATTCCTCACGCGATGCGCCCATCACGCGCTCAACGCTCCCGAAATGCAGGAGAAGGTTCCTTGCCACGGCAGGACCTATTTCAGGTAGAGATGATATGACGTATTCCTGTTGCTCTTTGAGCGTTAGCGATGTTTTCTTTCCGTGAAGGCTGATGTCCTTCTTCCCATCGGTCTGTTCACGTTTTGCCATTATGGCTATCAGCGCGGCAGTATCCTCCTCATCCCTGCTGAAGATGATGGGCACACCGAAATCAATTGCAATGCTTGACAGGACGCCGCGGATGGAATTAGCGTGTATCTGCCTTGCGGTGTAAAGCCCTTCGCCTTCAATTATAAGCAGCGGGCGGTCAAACGTGCGCCTGAGGTCTGAGATCTGCCCGAACAGGTCTCGCCCGTCCATGAGCGTGCTAAGGAAATCCTCCACTGTCTTTCTCTCGATACCCACACGGTCGCTCACAACATAATCCCCGACTTCCAGGGTCTTCAATACAATATCCATTCCCAGCTTCTCAAGCGAGCGCGCCACTTGGGAGCGAATTTCTCTCTGGTCAACGAAAACCTTGATATTTTCCTTTTCGGGTTCAGCTTTGTTCTTTTGAGGGAAATCCAGCAGGTTCTTTTGCCCGTCCTGGGCGGCAGGAAGTCTTTCCTCTGCCTTTTCTTCAATTTCAAAATCCATATTTTTCATGGTATTCAGCATTGTCTTCTCTCTCCGGTTGCTGCTCCAGTGATATGCCTCGTCCTTTGACCCTTTTGCCATGAGAATTACAACGCGACCGGCATGTTTTCGTCCCGTCCTGCCTTTTCGCTGGATGCTTCTTATCTCGGAAGGGACTGGCTCAAAGAACACGACAAGGTCGGTGGCAGGGATGTCCAGTCCCTCTTCAGCCACTGATGTAGCTACAAGCGTATTATACTCGCCCTCCCTGAATTTCTTGAGGATATCAACCTGTTGCTTCTGCGTCAGCCCCGTATCTTTGTACCTGCTTGCCTGCCCGACGAACCGTATCGGTTTTACGCCATGCACCTCTTTGAGAGATTCTGTGACCAGTTCCGCAGTATCCCTGTAATTGGTAAAAACTATAACGCGCGACTGTGGAGCAGCAGCCACCTGTTTTTCAACAAGTTCCTTTACTATCCCGAGTTTGGGGTTATTCCCGTTGCATCCTGCCAGGTGGTGTACTGCCTGTCGCATGGAGAGGTCATCCATCAGGCGCTTTGAAGCCTTACTCCCGCTTTTTGACTGCGCCTCGTTCGTAAGCCTCTCAAAATATTTTTCCAGCGCAGATACGCCCTGGGTTTCCGCTATTTCGATGGCGTGGCTCACCTTGAATACCTCTGCAAGAAGCGATACGCCCTGGTAGTGCTTCTGGTCAGGGAAAGAACGAAGCTGCGACTGGAGGCGTGCCTGGAGGTCAAGCATCTCTCTTTTCGATAATCTCTTTGAGTAAGAAATAAGACCGAGTTCCTGCAGCTTATTCAACCTGTCGGAGAGGACTTTATCCATCAACTGCCTCAGCACTTTTATTTCCACGGGGATAGAGACATATCTCCAATCGATGTCCTTATCGAAAACATACGGTCTGACGTCAGGGTCAGAGTCTGTCCTTATCTCCACCGCGTGAATATGAAGGGCAGCGCAAACCTCCTGTATCTTTTTAGGGTCGCTGCCGGGACTTGCCGTTATGCCAAGGACGAGCGGTTCTTTGCCCTGTAGCGCGTATTTTTCCCCTATATAAACATACGAATAGTCCCCCGTCGCCCTGTGTGCCTCGTCGAAGATAATGCATGAGACGTTTTCAAGACTGACCTTTCTGGCAAGGATGTCGTTCTCTATAACCTGCGGCGTGGATACGATTACCTTTGCTTTTTCCCACATCAACGCTCTTTTTCCGGGGGGCGTCCCGCCTGTGAAGAGCACAACCTCTTCAGGCGGAATGTTAAGCGTGTTCCTGAAAAAAGCGGCATGCTGTTCAACAAGAGGTTTTGTGGGGGAAAGTACCAGGACTTTTCCCTTCGGGATCCGGGTGACCATAACGAGCAGGGCAACTATTGTCTTCCCGAGACCGGTCGGAAGTACGATGAGGGTGGATTTTTTGAGAGCTTCTCCTGCCAGTGAAAGCTGGTACAGCCTCTGCTCTACCGTATCCGGCTTTAAAAGAGGGTGATCAATGTACTGCAAATCACTCATCGGTGAATAATATCCCTTATGAATTTAAATCTAATGTGTGCGCGGTGTGAAAGTGAGTGGTAAGAAAGTTTAATATATCCTTAACATGATTAAACGTATTAATCCATACTATGCGGAGGTGAACAAAAACATGTGCAGTGTCGGCGATACGTTCGGTACTATCGAGTTGCCAGGTCTTGAATCGAAATACTACAAGTGCAGCGACTGTAACAACGAGTTCAAGGGTGTAGGGAAAAAAATAACATGCCCGTCATGTCATTCGAAAAATTTGAGCCAGATGTTTAAAGAAGAATGATCCCTCTTAATATTGATGAGATGCTCCTGATCCGGGGGCATGATGGGTTACTTGGTATAGTCAAGGCAGGAGATCATACCCAATATTTCCTTGAGACCGAGAATGAGGAGATACTTCTGGCACTTGATCCCGAAGACCTGCTTGTAGCTTCAGGTTTCGGGACAGATGAAAAAACATTGAACGGAATAAAATGCGTGTTATACATGATACGCGAGGTGGGTTCACCGTTCATTGTCCTGCCGAAAAAACACCCTGCATCGAAGAGGCTTAAGGTCGTGGTCTCTGCCGGGCCGGCGACGCGGCTATCATGCAGCATCACTCCGGGAACGCATCCTGAACAGGATATACTGTGCGGGGCAGACGAGTTCGATGGGCTTGAAGTTAAAGGGGTAAAAGGAGGGGTGGAGTTAAACGGCGGAACGGGTGGGGAGATCGAGCGAATTTCTTTTGTGATATAGCCAAAAAAATGCCATGGCAGGATTGATATTTTATGAGTTCATAAACATGAACAACCTGTATTTCCTGCCGGCTTCGTAATGCCCTGCAATTAAACTATGGGCGTACCTTCTTTTCTTGTAAGTTCCTTGAACTCTGCCATTAATTTCGTTGTGATCTTGCCGGGTTTCCCGTCGCCGATGATGCGCCCATCGACTTTTGTCATCGGGGCTATCTCCGCTGCGGTGCCCGTGACAAAAACCTCATCTGCGGTATAAATATCGAAGAGCCCAAGGTTAATCTCCGATACGGATATCCTGTCTTTAACGGCAAGTTCGATGGCAGCGGCGCGCGTTATCCCCCGGAGGTTGTTCAGTGTGGGCGGCGTGAGTATTTTTCCGTTCTTCACCACAAAGATGTTGTCGCCTGAACCTTCCGATACGTTGCCGTGGACATCGATCATTATCGCCTCGTCCCCGCCCTTTACGTTCGCCTCGATCTTTGCAAGTATGTTGTTAAGGTAATTCAGCGATTTGATATTTGGCGGAAGCGCTTCAGGCGCATTTCGTCTTATACCCACTGTGACCCCGGTGAGTCCTTTCTCATACAGGTCGCCGTACATGGCGCCCCATTCCTGGGTAATAATGAACACGTTAGGGACGGGGCATTTCCTCGGGTCAAGACCCAGGTCGCCGTCCCCGCGCGTAACTATCGGGCGGATATATGCGTCCTTAAGCCCGTTCCTCTTCAGGGTCTCGATAATGGCTTTTTTCATCTCTTCTTTTGAGAGCGGGACTTTCAGGTCGATCGCTTTAGCAGAATCGTACATCCTGTCAAGGTGCCCGTCAAGCCTGAAAACCCTGCCATTGTATGCTCTTATCCCTTCAAAAACGCCATCGCCGTATAGAAAACCATGGTCATATATTGAAGTTCTCGCTTCTTGTTTTGGGACGAATTTCCCGTTGAAATAGATCAGTAGGTCCATGTAAATCCTGATTCATAAAGGAAAACATTGGATATATGTGTTTTGATTGCCGCTCAACGATATCATGTCTTCCTGAATATATTGAACATAATCGTTAAAATAGTGAATAACTTCTAATGCGTATCATTAACATCAAACTTATGATTATAATAATAGATTTCGCTTTGCGGAGGCTCGACGATTTGTTATCAACTTTTCTGGGGTGGTTAATATTAAATCGTAAGATTTATATTCCTTGAATACATTTAAAGATAGGGTGAAATGCTATGAAAAGTCTTTCAGTAAATGTCCTTGACAAATCGGACGAAGAATTCGCTGATACACTAATCGATTTAGGATTAAAGAGAAATGTAGCAAAAGTACTTACCTACTTGAAAAACGTCAAAGAAGTAACTTCCAGGGACCTTGAGATGGGCTCTGACCTGAGGCAGCCTGAAGTAAGCATTGCAATGCGGGAACTTGAAGAACTCAGCTGGATCGGGGAAAGAGAGGAAAAGAAACCCGGAAAAGGCAGACCATATAAGATATATCAGTTGAAAACCAGTATTGAATCAATAATCGAACATCTTGAGAACCAGAAGAAAAAGGAATCTCAGGCTATGATGGCGAGCATAAAACGCCTGAAAGAATTGAGCAAATAACTTCTTGAGATCCCGGGGAGCGGGTTAAGCGATGTTCTGAAATATCATGAACAGGTTAAGCTGCTCCTCATGTTATCGATTATTCTTATTCTGTCGCTGAATGCAGTATTTTCTATTCTTATTTTTACGGATGATCTGATTAAAATACGTCCTTTCCCTCAATGAACGGCATATTATGCCTGACCCCATATTTCCTGGCATCTTCTTTGGATAATGCTTTTCCCGTGCAGCAGTCCAGCATCTCGCAAACCACCATTGAAGGATTTATTCCTGCCATAAGGGCAAGTTGTATCGACAGTTCGGTCTGACCGCGCCGCTCTTCAAGAAGACCGGGTGCAGCGCGAAGCAATGCCACATGACCCGGAGACCTGAATTCCCTGCCAAAGTCAAGCTTTTCCCCCTTCAACACTTTCTCCACAGTCTCTCCTACCTTTTTGATGGTAAAAGCCCTGTCGATATCGGTTATGCCGGTAAAAGTATCCCTGTGGTTAACCCAGAGGGAGAACGATGAGCGAGAGTCGTATGGGATATCGCCCTTCTTTTCAACAAGCGAGCGAAGCGAACTGTGACCGTTTAAGGAAACGCTTTTTAAAAGTTCTGACATGAAAGGCAGCCCGAGCCTGTCAGCAGCATCCCCGTGAACTGCCACGCATATGAGACCCCCGCCGTCACATCGCATGCGCGCGACATCAGCCGGGGTCACAGATAGCGCAGGTATAACAAGATCGGTCTCTCCCTCTCGGTCATCCGCATCATACAGTAGTATCATTTTGCCATTTCTAAGATCTTCTTTTACTTTTTCAAGACTCATTTCATTACCTCCACTTCAACAGTGCTTCCATCCGTTATTTCCAGGTGTTCCCTCAGGTTCATAGGCGCGATGATCTCGATTATGTCTTCAGGATAGTGTGTACGTTCGGGAACAATAACCGCACCTTTAACATCTTCTATCATAACATTAAAGCAGGAGCCGCTGCCAAAAGTCCTGTTCTCTGTCGTAAATCCTGAGATCTTTATATCTGCGCTTATCCCTTTTCGCATCTCAATACTGCGAGGGTCAAGTTTGATGTTCAGCGTCCCCGGGTAAGGCGTAAATCCGAGTTTCTCTATGAACTGCGATCTGTATCCTTCCAGCGAAATGTAATACTGTCCTTCTCCCAGCCCGGTAATGACTTTTCCGGACAGGAATGTTTTGTGCCCGTTACCCGAAAAGATCGCTCGATAATCATTAAACTCTTTCTGCAGCGCCGTGATGCCGTTTTTTGTTATGCTGACAAGCTGCCCTCCGTGCAGTATCTGTCGCGTGATAAGCATTTCATCTTCAAGATTTTTAAGTTTCCTTGCCGCAGTCTGCTGGCTTGTATCCATATGGGATGCAAATTCCACAGAAGAGATTTCAAGGGGCTTATTGTGCGCTCCCAGCAGTGCAAGTTTTTTTAGATAATATATATCCATAAAAAGACCATTCATTATTGAGTTGCATCTCAAATATGGATTTATTCAGACTTAAGGCTTTTCATGGGCCTGGATTTGCACCTAAAGTACCAATTTTGAAAATAATTAATTAGCGGCGTATTATCAATATATCGCGATGTAAATATGCACACAATCGTCTTAGACAGGATTTACAGGATCGACAGGATAAATATTTTTGTCGTCAAATCCTGTAAATCC
>CABMHZ010000119.1 GCA_902386115.1 uncultured archaeon
ACGGGGCGGCGACAAGAGAGGCGGACGGGGGAGAAGGTAATTTACCTTCCTCTTTTATTTTTTTATTAACACTTTTTATACTCAATCATCATATACACTAACTTAATGCTGGAAAATATTCCGGAAACATTTCTGAACACCTCGAACAGGGAATTTCGGGTTCTTACCGCTATAGAGAACAAGATGAAGTTCTACGAATGGGTGCCCATAGAAGATATTGCAGCTTTTACAGAATACGATATCAAAGAAACGGGACGGATCCTTTCCACCCTGGCAGAGAAAAAGCTGGTACATAGAAAGATCGCAACGTATGAAGGCTACAGGATATACTTTGAAGCATATTACCTGCTGGCGCTAAAAGCGTTTGTAGAGCGCGGTTCTGTCAATGCCATAGGCGATCTTATCGGGGTAGGGAAAGAATCAAGGGTCTATTCTGCTGCCGGCGGTCTGACCGGCAGGGAAGTCATCATAAAGTTCCACACCGAAGGTAAGGCGAGTTTCAAAAAGGTCAGGATAAAAAGAGAACATATAGAAGACAGAAAACATCTTTCCTGGCTGTATGCTTCACGCCTCGCCGCGAAAAGAGAGTATGATGTCCTGAAACTGCTGTATCCCGAAGTTTCAGTTCCCGAGCCAATAGATCATAACAGGAACGCGATCGTGATGTCAGTTCTGAAAGGACAGGCGCTTGCACATACAAAGGTTGACCATCCTGAATGGTATCTTGATGAGATACTTGAACAGGTTAAAAAGGCGGCGCAACTCGGTATCATACACGGCGACCTGAGCGAGTTCAACATATTCGTCAATCCGCATGGATGCGAACTCATCGACTGGCCGCAGTATGTGACCTTCACGCACGTGAATGCAAGGGAGATGCTTTACCGTGACGTTGAAAACGTTTTGACGTTCTTTAAAAAAAAATACAGGATAAATAAAGATATCGAAGAGGTGTGCAACGGTATAATCGGATCATGCCAGATAAAGTGATCTTCGGAGTGGATATCGCAAGAGGCTCTTCCAGGGCAAAAGAAAAACCTGCATACGCAGTTGTGGTCTTGAAGGACGGGCAGGCAGAGCATCACCACATGGTCAGCCTCCATAAAATCCTCAGGATGGCGTGGAAGGAAATACCGCAGTTCATCGCTATCGATAATGTTCATGAACTTGCTCCGGACAGGAAGGCTCTTGTAACGTTACTCCAGAAACTGCCGAATGAGACAAAACTTGTGCAGGTCACAGGAGGAGAACATCCTGAACCCCTTGTAAAACTTGCAAAAGAGCGCGGGATAAATTTTGACAGGTTCGACCCGGGCGATGAGGCGCTTGCATGCGCACAGCTTGCACAAATGGGTATCGGTCATGAGGTTTCTGCTTTTGAGGATAAAACTATTATAAAGGTGAGCAGGGGACGTTCCCCGGGCAGGGGCGGGTGGAGCCAGAACAGGTACAGGCGCAAGATCCACGGATACGTCAGGCAGAGGGCGCGCGAGATAGAGGATTACTTGAACGAACAGTCAAAACTTTATGGGTTCACATACACGACCAACATTGCCGAGAGGTTTGGCGGTTACTCAAAAGCCGAGTTCCTGGTTAACGCGCCCAGAAGCGCAGTTCATGTGAGTTCAGGTAGGTACGGGGACGTGCAGGTGAGCGCGCGCAGCATTGAACGCGATACGCTCATGTTCAAGCCTATCACTACGAGGAAGAGGGATTACATCATCGTGGGAATAGACCCTGGCACGACTACGGCTCTGGCTGTACTCACACTTTTTGGAGAGTTGCGCAAACTCCACAGTTCAAGGACGATATCCATTCCTGAGGTCATAGAGATGATAGCGGAAGAAGGAAGACAGCTCATCATTGCAAGCGATGTGTTCCCGACGCCCAATGCAGTTGAAAAGATACGGCGCGCGTTCAATGCCGTGCTGGGTACGCCGGATGAAATGATCACCACGGAAGATAAGATAGAATTTGCGAAAACCTACGAGTATTCAAACGCCCATGAGCGGGATGCGATCGCTGCTGCGGTGTCCGTATATCGCAAGAACAGGAACAAGTTCGAGCAGATCAAGAGAAAAATACCGCAGGGTGTGGATGCCGACGAGGCGATAGCGCAGGTGGTGAGGGGCAAGTCCGTTGATGCGGTGATATCGTCTCTTACGAGGAAAGAAGAAAAAGAACCCCTTGTTGAAATGGCAGGAGAGAAAACTGGCGCAGAAGCTTTACATGGGACGAAATCGCTTCGCAGGTACGAGGAAAGATTCAGGGAGATGAAGGGATACCAGGAAGAACTCAAGAAAGAACTTGAGTTGAAGGATAACAGGATACATGAGCTTGAAAAAATAATCAGCAGACAGCGCGAGAGGATTTACAGGGAACTTAAAAGGGAAAAGGAATTGAGGATACGCGATAAGGAGATAGACTCGCTGCACGGCAGGGTTTCCGAAAGCGGTAAGCGCATAGCAGCCCTGAATGAGAGGATACATAACCTGAAGAACGTGCGAAGGCTTGAGATGAGCGGGAAACTTTTGCCTGTGAAAATAATCCAGGCGTTCACGAAGGACAGCATTTTGAGGACGCGCGAACAGTTCGGGATAAAGAAGGATGATATCCTGCTTCTCAAGGATGCAAGCGGGGGAGGCGCGGTGACAGCTAAAATCATCGCTGACGCCGGTGTCAGGGCTGTTATTGTCTGCAACGATATGTCGCATGCAGCACAGGAGGAACTGTTCAGGCTGAACGTGCCTGTGCTGA
>CABMHZ010000120.1 GCA_902386115.1 uncultured archaeon
ACTTTCAAAAGTATATGAAATCCATCTTGGCGAGAAGAGGAAATTGAGTGAGATACCAGATAAGGTGATAAAGTTGGCGGAATCTTTAGATATGGATATATTCCCTAAAAATTTGCGGAGTTAAGGTGTTAATATTGTTATTCCGGTCTTCATTGCATGAATAGCAATCTCAAACTCGTTTATCACTTTAATTCCACCATAATTATAATATTTTACCAAGGCAAGTTAGATGTATTATATTCAGATAACAAATGGGCATCTGGCTATACTTTAAATTCATATAGATTCCCCAAGTATGTATTTTCTTACTATCTGATCAAAATATTGTGAATCGACTCCACCATTGGGATTTTCTTCTGTAATAATTAAAACCTTATCTGTATCCGAGTTCGCTTCAGTAAATATTACAAAGCCATCATTAAAATAACCTTTTTTCTTAAGTTCCCATTTTTCACGGTAATCATCACGCGTCATCATTCCAAGATGTTCCCAATAAAAACGACGACCGTTACCCAAATGTTCTATAGTAAAATCTGGTTTTATTGTCCTACCGCTGTTTTCCAGTTTCAATTTATTCTCATAAGCATAAGATATTTGTTTCTTATATTTATTTAAGCAGTTTGCAATGATGACCTCATTCTTGGAGATCATTCTCTCGCCTCTCTCGGATACGTTGATATAACGGGCATCATAATATTTATTTTCTAACTGTTTTACTTCCGGGAAAAAGAAAAGATCTGTAAAACGACGGGCTGTTGCTGATGCCTCGGTGCTTGCAAACTTTATAAAATCTCTAAGCTCCCCTTGGTGAAGAATAATAATCTTTTCTTCCTGGCGAGTGAGCGCAGTGTAAAGAAGCTCCCTTGATAAAATAGAGCCTTTAGAAGGCAGGACAAAAAACACCTTCTTAAAACCGCTACCTTGAGCTTTATGTACCGTGATGGCATATGCCAATTCAAATGGATATTTGCTGTCTTCTTTAAGATGATTTGGCCAGAAGACATAGCTATACCCAGGTTGAGTGGAAAAACTTATTTCTATATTAGGCTCACGACTCTCATCATTTTTTCGTCCTCGGAATTCTCCAGTAATTACGCCAATTTCACCGTTAGCAAAATAATTAAGAGCCTTATCTTTTTTATCTGCTGGTTTGATCCATTGATAATCTAGCCAGTGAGTGTTTTTTAAGTTGATGACTTTATCACCATAAACTTTTCATTCTTTCATTTGAGGCTTCGATGAGTGCAATATCCACATCGGAGAGCTCTGCAATAGTGGATGAACGCTTTTCAGCGTTAATAACTGAACGTTTCAGGAGATCAATTCCGAACCTGATATCTCCTTTAGATACAGCATAGTCAGTGATTTTTTCCATAATTTCGTTTTTCATAACATTCGGATATAATCCGATCTTTACCCGCCTATTTAGGATATCAAATATTTCGTCCCAACTGTATGATGGAAATTTAATTATTGTTGGTATGAATACTGAAGTGAGTCCATCATCAAGTAAAGGACACTGGGTGCTGTGCACCGTGCTCAAACCAACAGAAAGGGGATATTCTTCATGAAGTCTTAGAAAATTGTTCACAATATCATGGAAAATTTTCCTTGAAACCAGAAAATCAGCATCATCCAGTATCACAAACATACTCTTATTTCTTGTCACAAGTGTTTGTGCAATCTTTTCATATAGTTTTTTCAACGCTATTCCTGATGTTGGAGGTTCTATTCCCGTCATCTTTTTGTAGATCTCGGCAAGCACCGAGTAATGTGTTTGTGTATACCTGCAATTGATATAAGCCAAAATGAGATTTGAAGGAGATACCTGCTCCACTTGATCAATAATTTTCTTGATCGACGTTGTCTTCCCTGTTCCGGGGGGACCAATGCATACAATGTTCTGCGTCTGCCTACCTTTCATCCCGGGCGCAATGGCATAACCTATGCTTTTCATCTGGGTCTCTCGATAAAGAAACTGTTCTGGGACATACCCGGAATCAAAGATTTCACTATCTTTGAAGAGCGTCTGCTCCCACGTTAGAAAATTTTTCATTTTTCACATCCTGGCGCATATTTTTATTAATTGTTCAGATGCGCATTTTTGATCTGTTGAGAATCATTTTGCTTAATATTAATTGTTATGATAGCGTGGTGAAAGTATTCTTGATTTGAATTATTTCTTTATTTTTTCTGTTTCATTTCTGGCTTCCATATGCCCTTTTAGCGAATTCATGATTTCTGGATGTTGGCTTACCAAATCCATGAGTTCCATTGATAGAGATGCTCGCTCTTTATCAACATCAATAGCAGCAAGTAGATCCAGCGCCGCGCCACATTTGCAGCAGAACTTTGTGGTCGAGGCATTCATAGTACTGCATCGGACGCACTTTTTTGGACTCATTTTTACTTCTTTCATATCTTCTATAACCATCCCATGCATTTTGAGCAGGGCGCTATCAACATCCCTGCCTGAGAGGTGGACATATATGGCTGCCATACTGCTGCCCTGAACCCATCCCAAATACTGCTTCATCTGAGCTTCTGTGAGGTGTTTTGCCAGATGGGTGCTCCTGCTATGTCTGAATAAATGAGGATGTATCCTTTTTTTTATCCCTGCTTTTTCAGCTATCCTCTTAAGATGCATCCTGATTGCACCGTATTGCATGGGCTCATTCCTGCCAACCGTACCTATGCCGACCCATACAAAAGCCTCTGGATTGTCTCTGAAAGGATGGTTATCAAGCCATGTTGCTAAATAAGGAGATGAAAAGATTATCCTCACTCTTCGCATGCCGGTCTTACCATCCACCATTAGAACGGCTCCATACTGGTCAAACTTCACATGCTTGATCTTAAGATTTCCTATCTCACTTATCCTGGCTCCACTCTCATAAAGGCTGGCTACCAGTGCCCTATCCCTGGGATGCTCACAGGCATTTATCAGTTTCTCGATTTCTTCTCGCTCAGGAGATCTTCAGGTAGTTTCCTGGAATCCTTTCTTGATATCTTTATCCAATCTACCAGATCGGTTTTATCCATCCATTTGAAGAATTTTCTAATAAGCTTCTTGTAATCCTGCTTTGTTATCTCAGCCCTCTTCATCCGCTCAATATGCTCTACCAGCTTCATCATGGACTGCCGGGTCATATTTTTGAAATCGTTCCCAACCATCTCGGCCAGTAATTTAAGCTCGATCAGATGTTTTAATACTCTGGCTGTGCTGAGACCCTCTGCAAAACAATAGCTCTAGAATTCAAAAATAAGGCGTTTGTTTGATCTGCTGATGTTTGATGCTTTTATCCTCTCTTCAGTAGCCTTTAGACTTCTTTCATGGTCGTACAACATTCATATCACTCTCGTTTCTATTCTTTTAAGCCTTTAGAGAGCAAGGTGAAAGTAATTCTGAAAAAGAGTGAATTGAACTTGGAATTTAGTGCTCCGATGGGGATTTGAACCCCAGTCGTCAGAGTGAGAGTCTGACATGATTGGCCGTGCTACACTATCGGAGCGCGGTTGTCTGAACGTCTTTATGTGGTTATTAAAGTTTCGTTTGTATTCTTCACAACAATACAATCAGAATGATTACAGTATTAATTTAATTACGTGATCAGGATTGTCATGTTTAATCATGATAAACTATAAGTACAAAGACGATTATCTATGAGTTGGAGGCTTTATGAGCGAAATCATTAATGTGGTTTCCCGTGGGAACGGGAAAGTAAACAGAAAAAAAGTGAAGGCATCGCCATATGAATTTACCATAGCCACCCGTGCAAAATGGGAGATGGTGATCGCGGATGAGGATATTACCATCGGAGCTGGGAAACTCGAGCGCGTGAAGGTAAAGGATGTCAAAGTACCGAAAGACATGCTTGCAATGCCCTGCGCTTTCAGCCACCACCCTCTGGTCTCGGTCATAAAAGTCGCAACCAGGGATGGTCCTGCGCCCGTTGAAACAGACCGCATCATCAATGCAGCCTACGTTCTCGGGCAGGAAGCCGGCGAGATCAAGAAAGGGGACCTGCTCTCTGTGCTCAACCTGTATCCCATAATGTTCACGAGAGAAGCTACCAAGCCAGTCCTGGTCAGGTGAAGACAATGGAAACCTGCATGATATGCAAGGGCGAGCAGGATTCAAAAAATTACAGCGGTTACAATATCTGTACGGAATGCTC
>CABMHZ010000121.1 GCA_902386115.1 uncultured archaeon
GGGCAACAGGTTTATCTACGGGAACGAATCCCAAACGCAATGTTTGTTACCCTCTCGACCTACTTTTATATAGGGTGCAAGAATGCTTTATTATTCTCACAAGGATGTTGTATATACGAACGCAGATTTACCGAGACGGGAACGCGGATGACGCTGATATGGCGGATTTTCGCGGATACGAGATCCGAAAAAGCAAGACAGGTCTATACGCGGAAAATTATAAGACAACGGTAATCGTATATTCAGTATATGACTGAAGCTTCGACAATTAAGCAAGATGTCGCAAGACAGCTCGATCAGCTACCACATGAGCTCCAGCGTCAGGTACTTGATTTTGCTCATGCATTGGCAAAATCTTTTCCAAAAGGTGTTCAAGGTAAGCGGCTTCTCAGCTTTTCAGGTATCATGGAAACAGAGGACATTCACGCTATGAATGAAGCCATTGAATCGGGCTGTGAACGAGTGGATATTAATGAGTGGTAGATTCCTGCTTGACACGAATATAATAATTGCTCTCTTTGCAGACGATCCTTCTGTCAAAAAGAAATTAGTGCATGCGGATGAAGTTTTTATATCCAGCACAGTTTTGGGAGAATTATATTTTGGAGCACATAAGTCCAAACATGTTAAGAAGAATCTGTCAAGAATAGAGGACTTTGCTTCAAACAGCGCTGTTCTGCCATGCGACACAGATACCGCAAGCATCTATGGCTTGATAAAAAAACGACTACTGGAAAAAGGGAAGCCAATTCCAGAAAATGATATCTGGATTGCGGCTGTCGCATATCAGCATGGTCTTACTGTGGTTTCGCGAGATGGTCATTTCAATGAAGTGGAGGAAATGAAATTCGAAACTTGGTGATGGATGTTCTTATGATCTTGCTGAGCGTGAAATTATATCACTATTTTTCACAATATTTATCACAGTCTAATTATTAATCCCCCGGCGCCGATAAGTTCCCGGAGCACTCATCTCGCTATATCCAGTCTGCACCGGTCTTTTTGTGAGAAGGGGGGCAGGGGCAGCATGGGAATGGGGAGGTCGGGCTAACCCTGAGAGGGAGGGTCGAAATCCAGGAAATCTGATGGTTGCGAGATGAAAACAGAATATATTTATGGCTCTGCTTTCCGAAAATATGATCAGGCTGACACTTGTGCGGGCATTTTTTATAAGGAGGGAGAAGTTCAGTGGGTATAGTAACAAACGAAAGAAGTCATTTGAAAAATTCGATTTTGAGAGAAACCTTAAAAACCTCCTCAGCTAATATAATATTAAATACAAAATTGAATAAGGTGAAATATGGTTAATGTTGTTTTAAAACTTCCAAACGATTTTAAATGGATAATGAAGAACAAGGAAGGTTTGAAATGGGTGGAGTCAGCAATCATAAACCGGCTTACTGAGATAAAAATTGGAAACCTGCTTGCCGAAAAGAGCGAACTGAAGGAGAGGGATGTGGATGAGCTTGATCATATTATTAAACGCGCTCTCTATAATAAAATAAAGGCTGAGGAATGAAATTAGTACTGGATTCCAACATTATTTTTTCTGCTTTAATCAAAAAATCAACTACAAGGAACATAATTCTTAGCGATGTCTTTGACCTGCATGCTCCTGAATATATTTTCACTGAGATTACAAAACATAAGGAGCTTCTGTTAAGGAAATCCAAAATGAATGAGGGGGATTTTGATGCTCTTCTTTTGCTTTTACAGAAGCACATTAATTTAGCTTCGAAAGAGGATTACATTGATAAGATGGCGCTGGCTGAAGAGATTATGATGAAGGTCGATATTGCGGATTCGCCATTTCTGGCTCTGGCATTGGCTTTGAATTGCTCGATATGGAGCAATGATGGTCATTTTAAACAGCAGGATAAAGTAGCGGTATATACAACAAAAGAGATAACGAATACAATTGATACGTAAGGATTGAGTCAGTTTTATTTCATCCGGCACTGAAAAAAAGACCTCACTTTTCGCTCTTTGTAATACAAAGCGCCGCATTTTTATTACTTTCTTAATATTAAATCCCATGCGCCGATACGTCCCTGGAGCACCCATCCTCACTATATCCATCCGGCGCCGGTCTTTTTGTGAGAAGGGCGCGCAGGGGCAGCATGGGAAGGGGAAGGTCGGGCTAACATCGTGGGAGGGAGGGGCGGAATCCAGGAAATCAGATGGTTGCGAGATGAAATCAGACTCTTTTTATGGCTTCGGTTTCTGAAAATTAAAAACCGCAGATGAACGCGGATGAACGCAGATTTACCGCGACGGGAACACGGATGACTCTGATCTGGTGAATTTTCGCGGATACTCTTTATTGCCATATTACCTGGCTGTAGGTACGGTCTTTATTTGCTTAAGATAGATAATTATAGGATAAGAACAATATTTAAAAGAACCGTGATTTGAATTGATGACAAGGAACATTAGAAAAACCGGAACTGAATCTATTAAAGATGTTCTTCAAGAACTGAAGGACATGCTGAAAAAGAGGTACGGAACCAAGCTTAAAAGTATGATGTTATTTGGTTCTTATGCGAGGGGTGAGCAAAGGGGCGATTCTGATATAGACATTGCCATAATCCTTGAAAACTTCTCCCATGCCTGCGCAGAGATCGAGCGCACTGCCGATATCGTATCCTCATTATCTCTAAAATTCGATACCCTCATATCTATTGTTCCTATAAAAGAAAACGACTGGCGTAAAAGGAAAACTGCATTGATCTTAAATATTAAACGCGATGGAATTGCAGTATGAATGAGGAAATAGAGGCGCTTTTAAGGATGGCTGTGGATAGTATTAGAGGCGCCAGACTTTTGTCCGATGATAAATTGTACGGTTTTTCGGTTTCAAGAGCTTATTATGCGATGTTCTACCTGGTAAGTGCTGTCCTCCTGACGAAAGATATGAATTTTTCAAAACATCAGGCTGTTGTGGCTGCTTTCGGGCAGCATTTCGTTAAGACCAGGATATTTAAGCAAAAGTTCCATCAGTATCTTGTCGAGGCTTTTGAGCAGAGGCAAATTGGAGATTATGAGCCAATGGAAGAGATCATAAAAGAAACGGCGCAGAAAAATATCGAAAGGGCTGAAGAATTTTTAGTTGCTGTGAGAGTTTATCTTGAAAAGGCGAAGTGATCCTGAAAAATTGATACAGCCACTATTTATCACTGTTTAACTATTAAATCCCCGGCGCCGATACGTTCCCTGAGCACCCATCTTCGCTATACCCAGCCGGCTCAGGTCTTTTTATGAGAAGTGGGCGCAGGGGCAGCATGGGATGGGGGGAGGTCGGGATAACATCGTGAGAGGGAGGTTGAAATACATGAACTCGATTTTGCCATTACCGCTATCTGGGCTGTTTTTACATGATATTTAATATCCGAAAATTTAATATGATATCAAAATGATATAATATAATTATGGCAGATACTCAGATAATATTCAGATTAGATAAGAAAATACTTAATGAACTTGATGAAAGTTTAAAGATTTCTGGATTCAAGACAAGAAATGAATGGTTCAGGTCTGTAATTAGAGATTTTCTGGGTGGTATGGAGAGGGAAAAAATTCTACGCAAGCTCAAGAAGCTGGAAATAAAAGGATTGGAGGATAAAGACATAGCAGAGATTATAGAAAAATGGCGCTCTGAGAAGAAATAGATGATAATCATTGATACCAATGTTTTGCTTGCATTTCTTCTTACTGATGGCATAACCAGGCGAATAATTGCTGAGAACCCTGATGTTTTTATGTCTCCTGAGTACTGCTTTGAATAGTTATGGGAGCATCGGGACAGGTGGAATAAGAACAATCTACAGGATAGTGAATTGTTTGAAATTGTAAACGATGTAAAAAGGCTATTCGTGATGCCTGTTGCTCCAGAGGTTTATGTTCCATATATAATCGAAGGAGAAAAACTTACTGATGATAAAGATGATGCGCCGATAGTTGCGCTTGCTTTATAAATTGATAAATGAGGGGATATGGACACATAATATAAAACATTTCAGGCAGAAAATTTTCGGAGAGCGCATAAGAGTGCTTTCAACAAAGGATGTTATAGAGTTGTATCCTGTGAATGAATGATTATTTGCTCATAAAAAAAAACGGTACTTCTAATTTGACTTTTTTGCGTGCAAAGTGCCACACAATTATCACATCTTAAATATTAAATCCTCGGCGCCAATATGTTCCTGTTGCACCCACCCTCGCTATATCCAGCCTGCGCCGGTCTTTTTGTGAGAAGGGGGAGCAGGGGCAGCATGGGAAGGGGGAGGTCGGGCTAACCTCGTGAGAGGGAGGGTCGGAATCCAGGAAATCTAATGGTTGCGAGATGAAAACAGACTCTTTTTATGGCTCTGCTTTCTGAAAATAAAAAACCGCAGATGAACACAGATGAACTCAGATTTACCACGACGGGAACACGGAATACACGGATTTGACGGATTTCCACGGATACGATTAATCCGCGCGTATCCGCATCATCCGCGCAATCCGCGTTCCATCAGAGGCGCCAATATTTATAACTATTTAAATATTAAAATCTGGCGCGTTTTCCATAATGAGAAATGCCCCCTTTAAACAAATTGATCTAAAATTTCAGACCAATTTATGCAATAAATATTTCATCGAGGATGCCTTTTTCAATTAAACTAATATTGAATAAATAATTATTATTATTAAATGTCTCTTCCAGCGGTCGCTTAGCAGTCAGCCATCCTTTTCCATCTGTAATCCAAATTAATTCTATATTTTGTTTTTGAAGTTCATTAAATAAGGATTTAAATTCGCCACAAACCGACTTTAGTTTTGACCCACCTCCATTATAGAAATTAGTTTCTATTAAAAACAATTTTCTCGTTTTTTTATTAAATACAGCAAAATCAAAACTTCTGGCGGATATATCAAATTTTACTTCATAATCCCATTTTTGTTTAATTATTGAAGGAGTTGCTTGAGGTATGCACTTCAGATCATTATTTTTTTCAATACTTTGTTTTACAAAAACCTCAACAAGTTCTTCCATCAGAGTTCCACCTCTATTTTTTCGTCCATTTGAATCTAAACCAACTTCGACGCCGAATACATAATCAACAAAATTTTTTATTTTTTTATCATGGAATAGTTCTATTAATCCACTTTTTTCTATAAATAAAAAATATTTTTTTGCATTTTCATCAGTTACTTGGTTTTGGGGGTTAAAATCAAAGTTTAAATAACTTAAATCTCGATTTTTGTAATCTTTTAAAATTTCAAATTCAGTTTCTCTTACTGCTAATAAAAATGGAATGACTTTAACAGTATTGGGATATTTTTTTACTAAACTTATAAAATCATCTTCCAGATTTGATGATCCAATTAGTGAATTAAGCAAATTTAATTCTATATTAATATCCTTAATATTTCTATTTACTTTATCCCAATTAATAAAATATTCCCATACTTTGATCGATGATTTTAAACTGTTTATTAATGAATCGAAAACGTCATTTTCAGAAATTTTGTTACTTTGATAAAATTGAAGATATTTCATAATTTATGCACCTTATTTCCAATGTTTAATTTTTAAGACATTAATATTTAGAATAAAATTTTAATAATTTAAAACCACTGCTTCCGCTATTGCCCCTCTTCCATTACCATTGCAGTTTATCATCCTCTTTGCGCTAACTTTCTCAATTCTATAATCACTATACAATTCCAAAATGAAGTCTGAATAACTGTTGCTTAACATTATTTGGCAGCCTTTTTTATCAAGTTCGCGATAAACATCTGCGAGACTACGCTGGTCTTTTTCTGAAAACGATTTACTTGTATAACTTGTAAAGCTGGAAGTTGTAGAGAGTGGGTAATATGGGGGGTCGAAATATACAAAATCGTTTTGCTTAGTGATATTGATGATTTCTTCGAAGGGCATTGTTTTTATCGTAACACCCTGAAGTAACTTTTGTGCCTCTCTTAAATCTTTTTCCTGGAAAATGGACGGATTTTTATAACTTCCTATCGGTACATTAAATTTTCCCTTAGAGTTCACACGAAAAAGACCATTAAAGCATGTTTTATTTAAATAAATGAAACGTGCTACAGCTTCAATTTTCGATAAATTTTTTGTATCTACGCTACGTTGATAATAATAATATTCTTTACAATGTTTTGATCTATGTTCTTTTAATAAATCTAATAATCCTTCTAAATCATTTTGGATAATTTCATAGCAATGTATAAGCTCTTTGTTATTATCAGAAAGAAAAAATTCCTTGTCAGGATATAAATTTTTTATATAATAAAATACTGCGCCGCTTCCTAAAAAAGGTTCAAAATATTTATTAAATTTTTTTGGAAAGAAATCTACAAATTGGTTCAATAATTGTGTTTTGCCACCAGCCCATTTGATGAATGTAGGAATCGTAATGTTTTTTTGGGATTCTTTTACAGAAATTTCACAACGTAGTTGTTTTTGTAAGGTTTCACTCATCAACTATGTTTCCCCCAGTAATTTCATCTATTTTGGATAAAACTTTTAGTCCTTTCTCAGTTATTTTGAATAGTTTGGTTTTTCTTCTTTCAGGCGTTAAGCAAGTAACTATTTTATTTTCCATTAGCTCGCTCAATGTACTGCTTACGTGACTGATCGGAATGCTCAGATTGGTCGAAATGTCGCTTGGGGTAAATACTGAATTTTTTAGCAAGTACAAAATACGAAGCCTCTTGTCGCTTGATTTTACAAAACTAATTAAATCCCAATCATTCATTGGCTTGATTTAGGTTACAAAGTGGTTTAAACTTAGTTACAAAATAAATGTAATTAAAGTGTAATTATTTATTTTAAAATAATCTGTAACCAAGCTATAATTAAAATGTAACTATATTTATTTATGAACTATTTTTATTATGTGTTATGAAAAATAGCAATTGGGGTAACTAAGAATGAGGATGGAGCAAATGATCCAGAGGATCATCAACTTACCCTTTGAAACAAATGATGTTATTCTTACTGATAATGAAGGTGTGGAATTATCGGTTTTTCGACCCAGAAATGTTCCCCGAAGACTGAGACAAAAATATGATCCAAATAAGAATTTTCAGATTTGGTTGAAAGAGGGAAACGAACATTTTAAACCCAACCACCTTAGATTGATAATCGATTTGGATTTGAGGGTCAGAAGTCGCCCTGACCTACAAAGAAAGCTCGCACAAGCATTTGATGATATTTTCTACGGGGAAGATCCAGATATTGTAGTTGAAAGATTCCAAGATGATAAATTTTAACATAAATTGAATAGCTTAAGAATTATTTCGACTATGATGCAACTTTTCGTAGTTGAACAGGCAATCAATTATACAAAAGAAAGTCGATTTGATCCCCCGACATTATTTTTGTTGGGCGGGATCAGAGCAACAATATGTCGATATAAAGAAATTGATAATTTATGTATGAGCATCGGGAGATTTCAGCCTCCGCCTTCCAGATTTACTGAAATGGAAAACAAGAAAAATCGAAAATATAATCCTAATAGACCTAATCTATGGTATTTTGGTGATTAAGTTATTTAAACAAGTCAGATTTTCCTACTGGAAAAAATAATATTCCCTTGCGCAATGGATTTTTTTTCATCAATTTCACTACCACAATCACGACAAAAGATTCGTAACTCTTTTTTATCGATCCCTTCTGTTTTGACTTCCTCAAATTTTCCATCGATAAATACTAAGATTTGATATTGATTACAAGTTGTTCCTATATTAGTCTCATGATCGGAACTTATATTTATATTAATAATTTCATGCTGGTCTAATCAACCTAACATCTGACAGATTTATCGGACTGCCATGACCTTTCCATCCATTCATAA